>DAIDJD010000091.1 GCA_027451505.1 candidate division FCPU426 bacterium | reverse complement strand
GCCGCGGGGGCGGGGGCGGCCTCGCGGTGGCCGCAGCCCTTGGTGGCGCAGGCCAGCACCGTGCCCGAGCGCAGGTCCTTGCGCACCAGGAAGGCGGCCCCGCACTCCGGGCAGGGGCGCGCCACCGGGGGGCCCCAGCTGATGAAGTCGCATTCCGGCCAGCGGTCGCAGCCGTGGAAGATCCGGCCCTTCTTGGAGCGCCGCGGGCGCACCGTGCCCGAGCCGCAGCGGGGGCAGGGCACCCCCTCGGCGGCGGGGCCGTAGGGCTTGGTCCCGCGGCACTCGGGGTATCCTGTGCACGCCAGGAAGGCCCCGAAACGGCCCCTCTTCACGGCCATGGGCTTGCCGCACTTGGGGCAGGCCTCGTCGACGGCCGGCGGCGCCTGCCCGGCCCTCAAGGTCCCGTCCTCGGCCCGCTCCAGGGGCAGGGTGAAGCGGCAGGCCGGATAGTTGGGGCAGGCCAGGAAGCGCCCCAGGCGGCCCCACTTGACCTCGAGGGGGATCCCGCAGCGGGCGCACACCGCGCCCTCGACCCGCTCGGCGCCGAGTTCGGCCTTGATCTCTCCCAGGCGCGAACGGGCCGCCTCGAGTTCGCGGGCGAAGGGTTCGTAGAAAACCCGGACCGCCTCGCGCCAGGGGAGCGTCCCCTCCTCCACCTGGTCCAGGCGTTCCTCCATGCGCGCGGTGAAGTCGACGCTCAGCACGTCCCCGAATCCCCTCACGAGCACCGAATTGGTGCGCATCCCCAACTCCGTGGGGCGCAGGCGCCCGCCTTCGATGCGCTCGACGTAGAGCCTCTCCAGGATCGTGGAGATGGTGGGGGCGTAGGTCGACGGCCGGCCTATGCCCCGCTCCTCCAGGGTCTTCACCAGGCTCGCGTCGTTGTACCTCGGCGGCGGCTGGGTGAAGTGGCGCTCGGGCGCGCCGCCCAAATAGGCCAGGGCCTCGCCCGGGACCAGCGGCGGCAGGGCCGTTTCGGGCCCGGCTTCCCCGCCGTCGCGGCGCCCCTCCCCGGGGGCCGGGGCCGCGTCGGGGTCCGGGGCGCCGCCGCCGCGGGCGTGGCGGTGGGCCGCCAGGAAGCCGGCGAAACGCTCCACCGCGCCCGAGGCCCGCAGGAGCGCGGCCCCCGGGGGCGTCCCCGGGCCCGGCGCGGGGCGCGGGGCGGCCACCTCCACCGAGGTGGCGTCGAAGCGGGCCGGGGCCATCTGGCTGGCCACGAAGCGCGCCCAGATGAGCGCGTAGAGCCGGGCCTCCTCGGGGCTGAGGTGGCGCGCGGCCGCGGCGGGGTCCAGGCGGCAGTCGCTCGGCCGCACGGCCTCATGGGCGTCCTGGCCCGGGCGGCGGGCCCGGTAGGTCGGGGGGGCCGGGGGGAGGTGGTCGGCGCCGAAGAGGTCGCGAACCACCTCCCGGGCCGCGGCCTGGGCCTCGGGGGAGACGCGCACCGAATCCGTGCGCATGTAGGTGATGAGGCCCTGGGTCCCCCGTTCGCCCAGGTCCACGCCCTCGTACAGCCGCTGGGCCACTGCCATCGTTCGCTTGGCCGTGAAACGCAGCTTCCGGGACGCCTCCTGCTGGAGCGTGCTGCTGGTGAAGGGCGGGGCCGGGTGGCGGCGCTGCTCCCGCGTGGAGACCGAGGCCACGGAGTAGTCCCAGCCGGCGACCTCCCCGGCCAGCCCGGCGGCCGCCTCCGGGGCCAGGCGCTCGGCCTTCACCCCCCCGAGCTCCGCCAGCCGCGCCTGGAAGGGGCCCCCGGCGGCCCGCAGGTCCACGGTGAGGTCCCAGTACTCCTCGGACTTGAAGGCCCCGATCTCGTCCTCGCGCTCGCACAGGAGGCGCACGGCCACGCTCTGGACCCGCCCGGCGGAGAGCCCCCGGCGCACGGCCTTCCACAGCAGGGGGGAGAGGCCGTAGCCGACCAGCCGGTCGAGGATGCGGCGCGCCTGCTGGGCGTCCACCAGCGCCATGTCGAGGTCCCCGGGGGCGGCCATGGCCTCGAGCACCGCCTTGCGCGTGATCTCGTGGAAGCGGACCCGGCGCACCTCGTTGCGCCCGGTGGACAGCTCCGCGGCGAGGTGCCAGCCGATGGCCTCGCCTTCCCGGTCCGGATCGGTGGCCAGGACCACGCGGTCGGCCTTGCGGGCCAGGGCCTTGAGCTCCTTGAGCACCTTGGCGCGCGCGCGCACGGCCACGTAGCGCGGCTCGAAGTCGTGCTCGACGTCGACGCCCAGGCTGCTCTTGGGCAGGTCCTTGACGTGGCCCATGCTGGCCTTCACGACGTAGGCCTTGCCCAGATATTTGTTGATGGTCTTCGCCTTGGCCGGCGACTCGACCACGACCAGGTTTTCCGCCACGTTCTCCCCTAGGGGCGCAAAATGCCCTTGAGCTCCAGTTCGGTGCGGGCCGCCGCCAGGCGCGCGGCATCCATCCCCGCCAAACGCTCCGCGGCGGGCGCCCCCGGCGCCCCCAGGGCGCGCCACAGCGCCAGCGCGTCCGCGCCCAGGCCCTCCGGCGGCTCCCCCGGCCCCGCCCCGCGCGCGGGCCGGGGCGCCGGGAGCCCGAGGGCGGCGAGCACGTCCTCGGCGCCGCGGGCCATCCCGGCCCCGTCGGCCAGCAGATCGAGGGGTCCCTGGGCCAGCGGATCGTCGGCGAGGCCGGGCACCGCGAGCACCTCGCGCCCCTGGTCCAGCGCCTCGCGGGCCGTGATCATCGACCCGGATCCCCGGGCGCCCTCCACCACCACCACGGCCAAGCTCAGGCCGCTGATGACCGCGTTGCGGGCCGGAAAATGCCACTTCAGGGGGGGATCGTCCATGGGGAACTGGCTCACCAGGGCCCCGCCACCGTCCAGGATGCGCCGGGCCAGGCCCAGGTTCTCGGGGGGCCAGACGCGGTCCAACCCGCTCCCCAGCACGGCCACGGTGCGGCCGCCGGCCGCCAGGCAGGCGGCGTGGGCCTCGGCGTCCACCCCGCGCGCCAGGCCGGAAACCACCCAGACCCCGGCCCGGGCCAGGCCCTCCGCCAGGGAACGGGCCATGCGCCTTCCGTAGGCGCCGGGCGTCCGGGTCCCGACCACCGCCACGGTCGGCGCCCCGCCGAGGGGGAGCTCCCCGCGCACATGGAACCGGGGAGGCGGGGCCGGGAGCCGGCCCAGCGTCTCCGGATAGCCCGCGGCCCCGGGGGCCAGGACACGGGCCTCGGGCCAAGCCGGGAGCGGACTCACCCGGCCCCCGGTCCGCCCAGCAGGGACAGGTCCAAGGCGTCGTCGTGGCGCAGGGGCTCCTCGGGGCCCGCGGGCCGGCCGTTGAGCAGCACCCGAAGCCTTCCGGCGCGGACCCAGGGCCCCAAGCCCAGCCTGGGCAGGGCCTCGCCCACGCTCCCGCAGGGCCCCCCCCGATCCACCTCGACCACCGCCCCATCGGGCAGGGGGTCGTCCGGGGCCGCCTCGTGGCCGTCGACGCGGACGCGCTCGAGGGTATCCAAAGGGGCCCAGGCGCCGTTGAGCAGGACCCTGAGGGCCCCTGAAGGCGGGGCGGGGGGCTCGCGGCGGGGCGCCCCCGGGCCCCAAAGGTCGCGCACCCGGGGCGCCTGGTCCCCCGCGGCCTCGAATTCCACTCGATCCCCGGCCGCCAAGCGCGCGTCGAGGTCGGCGTCGGCGCCGTTGAGGCGCAGGTGGTAGTTGCGGCGGGGCAGGACCCGTTCGGAGCCCTCCGCCCGCACGCGCACCCAGCCCTGGATCAACCCCTCCACATCCACGCCCTCGGCCCGGAGCGCGCCGCGCAGCGTGGCCCCCGAGGGGACCTCCAGCCGCGCGCGGTCCCGGACCGGGGACGCCAGGTCGGACTCCGGGCGCCCGTCCACCCGGACCTCGATCGGCAGGGGGCGCTCCTCCCCGTTGAAACGGAAGCCCCCCCCCAGGAGCCCCTCCCGTTGGAGGGCCTCCGCCAGGCTCAAGGAAGCGTCGGCCCCGTCGGCCGCCTCGACGAAGGTCAGGACGGCCCCGTCGGGGAGGGGCGCATCCAGCGCCACCGCCCGCCCCTCCAGGAAGAGGCGGCAGGCCGCCCCCGCGCCGCCCCGAAGGGCGCGTTCCGCGCCGTTGAAGGTATAGGCCAAACCCTGGCCCGGGCGCCCGTGGAAGCGCCGTCGGCCGGCGCCGAGCTCCATCAGGGCGTCCAGGCCCGTGAACTCCGCGCGCAGGCGGGGCACCTCGTGGGCCGCCCCGTTGATCTCGAAGCGCTGGAACGGCAGGCCGCGGTTCGCCAGCGCCGAGGCCGCGATGCCCAGGGGCGTGACGGCCCACGGCTCCAGCAG
>DAIDJD010000090.1 GCA_027451505.1 candidate division FCPU426 bacterium | reverse complement strand
CGCGCCGGGATCCGCCATTCAGGGCCGCGAGACCCGGTCGCCGAGCTGCACCGGGCTGCGGCAGTCCAGGACCCGGGCCACGCAGGCCTGCGCCGAGGCGTTGACCACCTCCACCATGCCGATGGTCCCGTTGGGGAGCTCCCGAGGCGGATCCTCGGGGTCGGGGAGGGGCCCAGGGGGCGAGGCGGGTTGGCGGCTGGATTCGTCGTCCGGACCGAATCCCGCGGCCTCGGCGTTGGGGTGGCTGGTGACCTTCAGCCGCACGCCCGGCAGGGCGCCCGCGCGCCAGCCCACATTGAGGCACACCACTTCCCCGGCGCCGGCCCACAATTTCGGGGGAATCACCCCCACCACCACGCCTACGGGCGCGGCGCCCTTGGGAGCGACCCTCCGCAGGAGGCGCCCATAGGCGCGCCGCCGGGCGGCCCGTGAACGCACCGAATCCCCGGTGGCGAAGGACCCGTAGACCCGGACCACCCGCGCCAGGGCCCGGTCCCCGTCGATCGAGAGAACCCTCAAGACCGCCAAGTTGTGGATCAGGTCCCCGCAGTCCCCGGCATCCGGCACGCCGGCGCCCACGGGCCCCTCATCCCGGTAGCCCACCAGGGACTCCCCGGGGTTGAGACGCGCGTCGGGGTCGACCTGGAGCACGGCCACTTCCCCCACCGTCGCGTAGCGGGCCCCGGAACGGAATTCGCGCACCGTGGCGTCGGGCTGGGCGTCGGCGGGGTCCTGGACCTCGCCGGCGGGCTCGGCCGAGGCATAGGATAGCGGGGCTTGGGCGGCCACCGCGCCGAGCCCGCCGCCGTTGGGGGCCAGCACATAGACCCCCACGGCGGCCACCGGGGCGGCCGTAGCGAGGACCGCGACGAGTGCGAGGATTCGCTTCATGGGGTCCCTCCTCAGGGGTTGTCGGTATCGGTGTCGGTGTCCAATTGGACGCCGTGGTTGACGCGCAGTCCGAAGATCGCGCTGCGGGCCTGCGCGACCCCCGGGCCGTTGGGGAACAAGGTCAGGTATTCCTGGAAGCGGTCCGCGGAGTCCTGGAACTTGAAGCCGCCCTCCAGAAGCACCCCATAGGTCAGAAGGAAGAACCCGTAGTCCGGATCGTTCTTGAGGGGGGTCTGGTCGTAGCGCAGGTAGGTGTCCTGCGCCAGGGTGAACATCGCGGCGTTGTCCATGATGTTGGCCACTTGGCCAAGATAGTAGCGCTCATGAAGCAGCGGTCCGTAGCGCGCCACGAAGTCGTCCTTCTGCGCGGCCGCCTGGATCGCGTCCGGGCTTCCCTCCTGCTGCTGGATGTGGGACAGGAGAGGCGCTTGGACCACGCCAAAATTGCCCATCACATAGATGGCGCCACCCACCAGGATCGTCAGGAACAAAAGAAGGAGCTTCATGCGGGTCTCTCCGAAAAGTCGCCCCTATTTTAAGGCATTCAGGGACTGGGTCAACTTAATCCACAACCCTTGTGGAAAAACTGTGGATATCAACTCGGCCGGGTTCAAGCTTTGGCTTTGTTGAGGATTTCCTTCAGCTTGGCGATGCGTTCCGCAGCCTCGTCGCGCTTCTTTTTCGCGAATTCGTGGGTCGGATCCAGGGCCAGCACCTTGTCGAAGAGATCGATGGCCTCCTTGTTCTGGTTGCGGTTGAACGCCTCGCTGCCTTCGGCGTACCACTTGTCGGCCTGCTCCCTCAAGCGGGGTCCCAGACCCTCCAGCGCCGCCTTCAACGCGGCATCGTCCGGGACCTCCTTGGCCCCCAGCTTCCACTGGCGCACGCCCTCCACGAAATCCCCCTGGTCGAAGGCCAGCTTGCCCTTGGCGATGAAGCTCTCGGCGTATTCCTTCTGGCGCTGGCGCGCCAGCTCGACGATGCGCGCCAGCAGCGCGTGCGTCGGCCGCCGGGCCCGGGCCTGGTTGAAGAAGCCCAGGGCCTCGCGGAAGCGCAGCTCGATGAAGTGCTCGACCCCCGACTTGTAGGACTGCTGCACGCTGGGGCTGTCGGGCATGGCCGGATCGAGGTCGCCCAGGTCCCTCAGGGCGTAGGGCCGGGCCCGCGCCAGGGTCTCGGAGGCCTCCTTGTAGTCGGGCTTGATCCGCACGGCCCAGGCCCACTCGCGGCAGGCGTCCACCACCTGGCCGGCCTTGTAGAGCGTGGCCCCGACGGCGAAGTGCTGCTGCGCCTCGGCCTCCACCTCGCGCAGACGGACTTGGCGATGCCCCTCGCGCAAGTACTGCTCGATCTGCTCGTTGCGGGGATCCGCCGCCAGCGCCTGCTCCCAAAGGCGCACGGCCTCGCGGACGTCGCCGGCCTGGTAGGCCTTCAGCCCGTTCTCGGCGAGCGACCGCGCCTGGGCCAGCGCCACCTTGCGCTCCTTGGCGGACTTGATGTAGCCCTTGGCGCTGGGGTTGCCGGGCTCGGCCTTGAGGGCCTCCTCCCAGGCGGCGATGGCCCCGTCGATGTCGTCGGTCTGGAAAAGCTCCACTCCCCGGCGCAGGGCGGCCTTTACCTGCTGGGCCGCGCCCGAGGTGTCGGGCTTGCCGACGGACTGCTCCAGGTAATCCTTGGCCTCCTGGCATTCGGGATCCTCGCGCAGGGCCTTGCGGAACTCCGCGGCGGCCTCCTCCGCCATTCCCTTGCGCAGGAAGTCCTGGCCCCGGCGCAGGTAGCGCTCAAGGTCGACCTTGGTCTGGGAGGCGCTGAGCTGGTCCAGCATGCTCTGGGCCGAGGCCTTGCTCGAGACGATGCCCTTGAGGGCGAGCTCCAACTCCGCGGGGGAACTGGCCTGGGCCAGCGCCACCTCACGGGTGACCTTCCCCGCGTGGACCAGCCCCACGAGGCACTGGTCGAAGGTCATCATCCCTTCCTGCTCGCCCTCGCGGATGAACTGGCCGATGGCCTTGAAGCGGTTCTCCAGGATCAGAGAACGGATGACGGGCGTCACGACCATGACCTCGGCCGCGGGCACGCGGCCGGTTCCGTCCGCGCGCATCACCAGGCGCTGGCAGATGATGGCCTTCAGGGCCGCGGCGAGCTGCTGGCGGATCTGCGGCTGCTGCTCGGACGGGAAGAAGTCCAGGATTCGGTCCAGCGTCTGGACCGTGTCCATGGTGTGGAGGGTCGAGAACACCATGTGCCCGGTCTCGGCCGCCGAGATCGCGGCGCGGACCGTCTCCGTGTCGCGCATCTCGCCGATGAGGATCACGTCGGGGTCCTGGCGCAGCAGGTAGCGCAGGGCCGAGGCGAAGGTCTCGGTGTCCAGCCCCACCTCGCGCTGGCACACCGAACCCTTCTTGTCCGGGTGCACGAACTCGATGGGATCCTCGACCGTGACGATGTGTTCCGGGCTGTTGGTGTTGATCTCGTTGATCATCGCGGCCAGGGAGGTGGACTTGCCCGAACCGGTGGATCCGGTCACCAGGACCAGGCCCCGTTCGCTGGTGGCGATGCGCCGGTAGACCTCCGGGACC
>DAIDJD010000089.1 GCA_027451505.1 candidate division FCPU426 bacterium | reverse complement strand
CGCTTCCGGGCCCGCGACCGACCGCTTCCCAGGCCCCGTCCGGCGCGCGCCCGCGGACCCGGACCAGGGGCGCGGCCCGCGGCTCCGGGGCCACCGCGGCCACCGCGGAAGGGGCCGCGGTCTCCGGTGGGTCCCTCCCGGCCGCGGATGCGGAAGGGTCCGGCGGATCCCCTGGACCGGAGTCCCGCCGTCCCAGGCACCAGGACCTTTACGACCTCGCGGACCGGGGACTGGACGTCGAGGCCATCGCCCGCGAAACCGGCATGCTCGCCGGCGAGGTGGAACTCATCCTGAGCCTGCGACGCTGAGGGCGTCCGGTCGGGGAAGGGGCGCGCGCTCAAGGAGGCATTCATGGTGGTCAACGCGGCGGGCCTTCCGCTCTCCATCCAGGCCTCCCCGGTCGCGCTCGGCGACCTGATCGGGGGGCTGAGCCCGGGCGACCTCCTCCGGGGCCGGGTGGTCGAACTTCTTCCGAAGAATCAGGCGCTGGTGTCCCTGCGCGGCCAGAACGTCGTGGCCCAACTCCCTTCCGGGACCGCGGTCGGGAAGGGCTCGGTGCTGTCCCTGGCGGTGTCCCAGGCCGACGCCGGCGGCCCCGCCACGCCGGCCAGCCTGCTCCTGAGGCTTCTGGGGGTTTCCACCCCCGGGGCCCCGGGGACCGCGGGGGGCCCAGTGGGCTCCGCGGGCCAAGCGACCGCGGGGCAGGGGGCCGCCTCCACCGCCGAACAGGCCCTCCTGGCCGCGAAGCTGCCCGCCACCGCCTTGAACCTTTCCATCGCCGAGACCCTGGTGAAGTTGGGGGCGTCGCCGGACCCGGCCGCGCTTTCGGCGCTGTCTTCGGCCGCCCAGGCCCTCGTATCCGCGGAGAGGGGAGCCGCGACCGCGGCGGCTCCCGATCCCGCGGCGGCGGCCCTTGCCGAGGGTTCGGCGCAAATCAAGCTGGCCCTCGGCCAAGCCCAGGGTTCAGGGGAGGCCGTGGCCCTGCGCCAAGCCCTGGCCCTGATGCAGGGAGCCTCCTCGGCCGACGCGTCTGCGTTGGGCCCGGCCGTCGCCGGGATTCTGGCGGCTCCGGGGCCGGAATCCATGGCCGCCTTGGCCGCGGCTCTGGAGCCTTCCGCCCCGGGCGTCCCCCAGGCGCTTCCTGGGCAGGGAACCGTCGCCCCGTCGCCGGGACCCTCCGGGACCCCGCAAGTCGGCGCAGCGGGGGCCCCGGGTTCCGTCCAGAACGCGGCGCCGGGAGCGGTCTTCCCGGCGGAAGCCGCCGTGGTGCGCGAGGCCCTGGCCCAATGGCTGGGACCCCTGGCTTCCTCGACGGAGTCGGTTCCGGCGGCTTGGTCCACCTTGGCGCGCGGCCTGGCCGCCGCCTACGCCGACCCCGCCTCGCCCCAGTCCGCGTCGCTGTTGGCCTCGGCGCGGGCCCAGGGCGCCTCGGGACCCTCCGCGGAACTGTTGGCGGCGGCCGGGGCCACCTTGGAGCGGGCCGCCGCCGTGGCCGACGCGGCTCCCTTGGCCGGACTTCCGGGGCTGCGGGCGGCCTTGGCCGCCGACGGGTTCCCGGTCCCGGCGGCCAACCTCGCCACCTTGCCCCCCGCCACCTTGGGGGAGGCCGTGGCTTGGTTGGGGGCCCGATCCTTGGCGCCCCAAAGGCCCTTGGTCGAGTCGGTGACGGCCTGGATCGTCCAGGGTCGCCAGTCCCTCTCCGCGGCCCGCCAGGCCCTGGAAAGCGCCTCGGGGATGGCCCCGGAGGTGTCGGCGGCCCAGCCCGGGATCGGTGCGGCGGTGGAGGCCCTTTCCCAGGCCCTTGCCGCGGCCGCTGTGGACCCCGGGTCCCCCGGTTTGGTGGCCGCGATCCAGGGGTGGGCGTCGCGCCAAGGACTCACCCTGGAGGGGTTCCTCGCTTCGGCCCGTGCCGGGACCGCGATGGCTCCCTCCAACGCGGCGGCATCCACCCCCGGCGTACTGAGCCCGGGGGACAGTCCTGCCGGGACCGCGATGGTCCCCTCCAACGCGGCGGCTCCCGCGCCGGCCGGGGTGAGGCAGGCCCTCCTGCGCCTGGAATCCGAGCTCGGCAAGGCCGCGGCGCAGTCCGGGATCCCCGCCGGGGGCTCGGCGCCCTTGGACGCGGCCCTCAGGGATGTCCAAGCCGCGGTGCGGGCCTCCAATGCGGTGCCGCTGCAGGCCCAGCCCGCCCCGGCCTTCGACACCCTGCACTTGACCCTGCCGGTGTGGATGGGGGGGGCCCTGGGCGATGGGCACATCAGCGTCACTTGGCGCCAGGGAAGGGACCGGACCTTGAACGAGGACGAGCCCGTCACCGTGGCGGTGGCCCTGGACACCGAGGGCCTGGGTCCGGTGGGGGTGCGCCTGCAGGTCTGGAAGTCCTCGGCCATGGCCTCGGTGACGGCGCGCGACGAGGCCACGGCGCGCTTCCTCAAGGGCGGCGAGGCGGCCCTGAGGGAGGGGTTCGCCCGCGAGACGCCCTTCGACCTTCGCGCCGTCGAGTTCCACGCCGGGGCGCCGGGCGCGCCCGCGCGGAGGCCCCCATCCGCGGGTCCGGCCGTCCCCGGGCTTTCCTTGAGCGCCTGAGCCGTGCCGCCGCGCGTCGACAAGCGCCCCCAGGCCGTCGCCCTCCAATACGACGCCGCCCATTCCGCGGCCCCCAAGGTGGTGGCCAAGGGGCGGGGCGAGTTGGCCGACCGCATTCTGGAGGCGGCCCGGCGCGAGGGCATCCCGCTCTATCGCGATCCCGATCTGATCCAGGTGCTGGGTCAGCTCGACGTCGGGGCCCAGATCCAGCCCGAACTCTACCGCGCCGTGGCGCAGGTGATGATCTTCATCTACAAGATGAACCAAAAGAAGAAGGCCGAGGTGGTCGACGCCCTCAAGCGCCGGAGCGCCACCACGTCCGCCGCGCCCCCCGCGACGACCGCCGCGCCCCGCGCGCGGGTTTGAATCCCCCCCGGGTCCCCAGGGACTCCCCCATGCCCACCATACGCCTATTGGATCCCGCCGTGTCCGACCGCATCGCGGCCGGCGAGGTCGTGGAGCGCCCTTCCTCCGTGGTCAAGGAACTCGTCGAGAACGCGCTCGACGCCGGGGCGTCCACGGTCGGGGTCGAGGTGGAACGGGCGGGCCGCTCCCTGATCCGGGTCTCCGACGACGGCTCGGGGATGGCTCGGGAGGACCTTGAACTGAGCGTGCTGCGCCACGCCACCAGCAAGATCGCCTCGGCCGAGGACCTGGAGCGCCTGGGGACCTTCGGCTTCCGGGGCGAGGCCCTTCCCTCCATCGCCAGCGTCTGCGAACTGACCATCACCACCCACGCCGAAGGCGACGAAAGCGGCTGGCGTCTGGGGGTCGACGGGGGCAGGACCCTGGGCACGGCCCCGGCGGCGCGCGCGCGCGGGACCACGGTGGAGGCCCGCGGACTCTTCCGCCACACACCGGCCCGCCTCAAATTCCTGAAGTCCGACGCCACCGAGTCGGGCCGCATGCTCGCCGAGCTGTCCCGCATGGCCCTGGCCCGACCGGACGTGGGCTTCACCCTGGTCCTGGACGGACGGACCGCGCTGGAGGCGCCCCGCGGGGAAGGCGCCCAGGCCCGCTTGGCGCGCCTCTGGGGGGGCACCTTGGCGGCGGCGGCCCTGCCGGTGGACCATTCCGAGGCCGGCGTTCGGGTCCACGGCTGGGTGGCTCCCCCGGCGCTGGCCCGGGGCGCCCGCACCGGGCAGTGGCTCTACGTCCACGGACGCCTGGTCGAGCACCGCCAGCTCGGGTTCCACCTGTCGCAGGCCTATGGAAGCCTTCTGCCCCATGGACGCCATCCGGTGGCCGCGCTCTTCATCGAAGTGCCCTCCGGGGAGGTCGACGTCAACGTCCACCCGGCCAAGCGCGAGGTGCGCTTCCTGCGCGAGGCCCAGGTCCTGGACTGCCTGCGCCACGGCGTGGAGCGCGCCTTGGGGGCGGCCCGGCTGTTCGTGGGGACCCGGATGGCGGAGCCGGCCCCTGGTTGGCCGCCGGCCCGGGAGGCGGCTCCCGCAGGGGAGGCCAGCCGCGAAACGTCCCGGCCGCCGTGGGCGGGCCCTGTACGTTCCCCCCAAGGGCCGGCGGAGTTCCAGGCCGGGGGAGGCGCCGGGGCTTGGGCCGAGGCGGAGCTCCTTCGGGGCCTGGGTTGGGGGGCCCGGCCCCCTGGGGCGCGGGCCGAGGAAAGCCCCGAGGCGGCCGCGGCGCGGGAGGACTGGCCCGTGTTCCTGGCCCAGTTGCACCGTTCCTACCTCCTGTGCCAGGATAGCCAGGGCTTGGTGGTGGTCGACCAGCACGCCGCGCACGAGCGGGTGCTCTACGAGCGCCAGCTTGTGGCCCTGCGACGGGGCGCCCCGGCGAGCCAGAAATTGTTGCTGCCCCAGCGGCTGGAGCTCGCCCAGGAACAAGTCGAGCGCCTGGAGGCCACCCGGGAAGCTTGGGAAGCCCTGGGGCTGGAAATGGAAAACGTAGGCAAAGGAATGTTTTTCGTGACCGCGATCCCGGAACTTCTTAAGTCGGTTCCCATGGAGGCCCTGGTCGGGGACCTCGCCGATGGGAGGCCCACCGGGCAACCGGCCTCGGGGGAGGCCGCCGAGGACCTGAGGCGGGAAGTCGCCGCGCGCATGGCCTGTAGGGCCGCGGTCAAGGCCGGGGACGCGCTGTCCTGGGAGGACGCCGGGCGAATCCTCGCGGACCTGTCGGCCTGCGCCATCCCCTGGAGCTGCCCGCACGGCCGGCCCCCCCTGGTGCGGGTGACCCTGGCCGAGTTGGAACGGTCCTTCCAGCGGCGCTGATGGGCCCGCTCCTGGTCCTGGTGGGGCCCACGGCCGCGGGCAAGAGCGACCTGGCTTGGTCCCTTTCCCGGGGGGCGCCGTTGGCGCTGGTCTCGGCGGATTCCCAACTGGTCTACCGGGGCCTGGACCTGGGCACGGCCAAACCGCCGGCCGACCAAAGGCCGGCCTGGGCCCTGATCGATGTCGTGGACCCCGGGGAGGGCTTCTCCGCGGGCGAGTTCTGCCGGCGGGCCGCGGCCGTGTGCCGGGAGGCCTGGACCGCAGGCCGGGTGCCCCTGCTGTGCGGGGGCACCGGGCTCTACCTCAAGGCCCTTTTGGAGGGCTTGGCCGAGGTCCCCCCTATCCCGACCGCGCTGCGGGAGGGCCTGGAGCGCGAATGGCGTGAGGGCGGGTTGGCCCCCCTGGTGGCCCGCTTGGAGGCCTCGGATCCGGCCTTGGCCGCGCGCCTGGACCGCTCCAACCCGCGCCGCGTCCTGCGGGCCTTGGAGGTCCGCGCGGCCACGGGGCAAGGGCTGGGGGAATGGCAGGCCCGGACCACCCGGCCGTCCCTCGAGCCGTCCCGAGTGCTTTGGCTGGGGCTCGATCCGGGCGTGGAGGAACTCGACCAACGCATGGAACGCCGCCTGGACGCGTGCCTGGCCGCGGGCTGGGCGGACGAGGCCGAGGCCCTGGCCCGGATCCACGGGCCGGCCCGGGTGGCCGCCTGCGGGGCCATCGGATACGCCGAACTTCTGGAGGCCGCGGCCGGGAGGATTTCGGCGGGGGAGGCGCGGGCCGCCATCCTGACGCGCACCCGGCGCTACGCCCGGCGCCAGCGCACCTGGTTCCGGGCCCTGCCCGGCGTGGTTTGGTCGGCCGACCCCGGGGCTTTGGCCGCGCGCGCGCGGGAGTTTCTGGACACCCTATGAGGCGCCCCCAGGGGACCCGGCGGGGCGCCAACTAAGGAGGACGGCATGAAGGCGATCGTGGTGGAGCGTTTCGGTGGGCCCGAGGAGTTGGTCCTGCGCGAGGCGCCGGACCCGGTGCCCGGGCCGGGCGGGGTCCTGGTGCGGGTGGAAGCCGCCGGGGTCAACCCGGTGGAGGCCTATGTCCGTTCGGGGGCCTATCCCCGCAAGCCGGCCCTGCCCTATGTGCCCGGTTCGGACGCGGCCGGGGTGGTGGAGGCCGTGGGGCCCGGGGTCGCGGGACTGAAGGCGGGGGATCGGGTGTACGCCTTCGGGGCGCACACCGGCGCCTACGCCCAACGGCTCGTCGCGCCCGTCGCCCAGGTGCGCCGGCTGCCCGGGGGCGTGTCCTTCGCCCAAGGCGCGGCCCTGGGCGTGCCCTACGCCACGGCCCATGTGGCCCTGTTCCATCGCGGCGGGGCCCGCGGCGGCGAGAGGGTCCTGGTGCACGGGGCCAGCGGCGGGGTGGGGCTGGCCGCGGTGCAGATGGCCCGCGCGGCGGGCCTGGTGGTGCACGGCAGTTCCTCGAGCCCGGAGGGCCGCGCCGAGCTCGAACGGGAGGGCTGCGTCCGCGTGTTCGACCATTCCGTCGCCGGCGCTTTCGAGGCGGCCGCGGCGGAATGCGGGGGCTACGACCTCATCCTGGAGATGCTGGCCAACGTCAACCTGGCCCGCGACCTCGAGGGCCTGCGGATCCGCGGGCGGGTGGTGGTCGTGGGGAGCCGGGGGCGCGTCGAGATCGACCCCCGGGCGGCGATGACCCGGGACGCGGACGTGCGGGGCATGACCTTGTTCAACGCCGGGAACGACCTTCTGGAGGCCGTGCACGACCAGCTTGTGGCCGGCCTTGGGACCGGGGTTCTGCGGCCCCGGGTGGCCGCCGAGATGCCCCTGGGCGACGCGCCCAAGGCCCACGCCGCGGTGATGGGCAACGGCAAGGTGGGCAAGCTGGTCCTTCTGCCCTAGGGCTCGTCCCCCGCGGCGCGTCGGGAGGCCCCGCGCCATTGGAGCAGGATCCCGGCCCAAAGGGCCAACCCCAGGCCGGACAACAAGGGCCCGGTCCAGGGGCCCGTCGGCGCCAGCGGGCCGCGGGCCCCGGCCCAGATCGCCCGCGGGAACACCCAGACGTAGACGGCGGTCAGCACGCCCCCGGCGAGGGCGTTGGTGAGCCAGGCCGACCGGGGGGCCGAAAGCGCCAGGAAGGGAAGGGGCCAAAGGAAGTACTGGGGGGAGACCGCCGGGGCCAAGGCCAGGATGGCTAAGCTGGAGGCCGCCAGGTCCTGGACCAGGGTGGGCCGGCCGGGACCGCGGGAGCTCCGGGGAAGCGCGACGGCCAACGCCAGCAGCGCCAACATGCCCCGGGCCCACCACACCAGGGCCGTCCGGCCCGGAGCCGAGAGTGCCAGCAGCGCCAGAAGGCGCCCCGGGCCTTCGAAGGGGATCCCGACGTAGGCGAGGCGGCCGAACACGGCGGCGGGCCCCTCGGCCAGCGCGTAGGGGGCCAGGCAGGCCAGCGGCACGGCCAGCGCGGCGGCGGCGAGGGCCCAGCCCGCGCGGCGGTCCCCGGCGCGGCGGCAGAACGCGGGCACGAGCAGCAGGGGCCACTGTTTGAAGCAGATGGCCGCGCCCAGAAGGGCCCCGGCGCGGGCCCCGGCGCGTCCCCCGGGCCGGCCCCAGCCGAAGCCCGCGGCCAGGACCAGGAACAGCACCACCGCGTCGAACTGGCCGTGCCCGGCCGTGACCAGCCAGGCCACGGGGCTCAGGGCCCAGGCCCAGGCCGCGGCCACGCGGCGGCGGCGCGGGGGGCTCCAGTCCCGCTCGCGCCAGGCCAGCATCAGCGCCAGGATGCCGGCCTCGGCCAGCAGCCCGGGGAGCTTGACCGCCCGGGCCAAGGGCAGGAAGCCGCGCTCCCACAACGGCGCCAGCAGGCCCAGCATCCAGGCCCAAGCCGGAGGGTAGGGGTAGCGGCCGGCCAGCGCCGGATCCCGGTACAGGGCCCCGCCCGAACGCAGCACCGCGGCCACGAGCGCGTAGGAGCCCAGGTCATAGCCCGCGCCCCGCGCCAGCAGCCACAGCGCCATCCGGGGAAGGACGAAGGCGGCCGCCAGACCCAGCAAAACCGCGGCCCGTCTCCCTCCCCGCCGTTGACCTTCCCCCATACCACCCTCCTCTCGGGCCGCCATGGACCGCATCCGCGTCAACGTCATCTCCGAATCCGGGGGCTTCGAGGCCCAGGGCGTCCACACCGCCTTCGTGGACATGGTCGAGGCCCTCAAGGGGCGCCCCGAGGTGGAGATCCTCGTCAACAGCCGGGAGCGCGCCGACGTCCTGCACGCCCACACCTTCGGCCCGCGCTATTGGCTCGCCCGCGGCGGATACCGCGGCCGGCGGGTCATGACGGCCCACGTCATCCCGGACAGCTTCAAGGGCTCTTTGGCGTTGTGGCGTTGGTGGATGCCGCTGGCCAAGGCCTACCTGCGGGCGGCCTATTCCTCGGCCGACGTGGTGCTGGCCGTGGCCCCGCACGTGAAGGCCGACCTGGAGGGCCTGGGCGTGCGTTCGCGCATCGAGGTGCTCACCAATCCCGTCAACGGCCGGCGTTTCCGGAGGGACGCCTCCCTCCGGGCCCGGGGGCGCGGCCTGCTCGGGCTCGGGGACGGGGAGTTGGCGGCCCTGGGGGTGGGCCAAGTGCAGCCCCGCAAGGGCGTGGCCGAATTCATCGAGACGGCGCGGCTGCGCCCGGACTGGCGCTTCTTCTGGCTGGGGGGGCGGCCCTTCGGAAGGCTCACCGACTCGGTGCACGGCCTCGACCGGGCCATCGCCGCCGCGCCGCCCAACGTGCGGTTCGTGGGCACGGTGCCCCTGGAGTCCATGCCCGCCTTGTACTCGGCCGCGGACGCCTTCCTGTTCCCGAGCTGGCAGGAGAACTGCGCCTTGGCCATCAACGAAGCCATGGCCTGCGGGGTGCCCCTGGTGCTGCGGGACAACCCCGAGTACCCGGCGCTTTACGGGGAGGGGAACTACCTCAAGGCGCTCAGCCCGGGGGGCTTCGCCGAGGCGCTGGCGGCGCTGGGCGCCGATCCCGAGCTGCGCCGCCGCCTGTCCGGGGCGGGGCTGGAGGTGGCCGGCCGCTTCGACGTGGGCGCGTACGCGGATTTCCTGGTGCGGCTGTACCGCGGACTGGCGGCGCGAAGCCCCGAAGGCTCCTGAGGCGCCCTCAGGCCCCGGCCGCGGGTTCCGTCGGGGCGGGGATCTCGACCTTGCGCACCAGCGGGGCCACGTCCCGGGGCGCGGCCGGGCCCGGGACCGGAACGGACCAGTCCTCCTGTCCCGTGAGCCCCAATTGCGCCACGACCTTCCCGGCGAACTCGGGCAGGAAGGGCCGCACGAGCTTGGCCAGCGCCAGGGACAGCCAAAGGGCCCGGACCAGGATGGCCTCGGCCTTGGCCCGGTCCTCCTTGACGGCCTTCCAGGGCGCTTGGGCGTCGATGTACCGGTTCCCGGATTCGGCCAGGCGCAGCACGGCCCGCAGGCCCTCGCGGAACTCGCCGGCCTCGATGAAGCGCCCCACCGCGGCGAAGGCTTCGGCCGCCTCGGCCTCCAGGCCGGGTTCCGGGGCGGCGGGCGCCTTCAACCCGTCGGGCCAGTGCTTGGCGGCGAAGGACAGGCTGCGGTTGACGAAGTTCCCCAGCTTCGCGATCAGCTCCCCGTTGACCCGCGCCTGGAAGTCCTCCCAGGTGAAGTCCGAGTCGGCGTTCTCGGGGCCGTTGGACAGGAGGGTGTAGCGCACGGCGTCGGAGCCGTGGTCCGCGGCCGCGTCGGCGGCGCGGATCACCAAGCCGCGGCTCTTGGAGAACTGGCGCTGCCCGAAGGTGAGGTACTCCGAGGAGTACAGCCGGTCGGGGAGCCGGAGCCCGGCGCCGCGGAAGGTCCCGGTCCCGCCGGCGGCCCCCCCGCCCAGGCCCATCAGGATGGCGGGCCAGATGATGGCGTGGAAGGGGATGTTGTCCTTGCCGTGGATGTAGTAGTGCAGCGCCGCGTCGCCGGGGGCCTCCCAGAAGTCCCGCCACGCCTCGGGTTCCCCCCGCAGGCCGGCCCACTCCACCGAGGCCGAAAGGTACCCGCACACCGCCTCGAACCAGACGTAGATGCGCTTGTCGCCGTAGCCCTCCAGGGGCAGGGGCACCCCCCAGGAGGTGTCCCGGGTGATGGCCCGCTCGCGCAGGCCCTCGGAGACGATGTTGCGGACGTAGGTGGTGGCGTTGCGGCGCCAGCCCTGGGCCCCCTCCAGCCAGGCGAACAGGCGCTCCTGAAGCCGCGGCAGCAGCAGGAAGAAATGCTCCGAATCCCGCCAGACCGGGGTCTCGCCGCAGAACTTGCAGCGCGGTTCCCGCAGGTCGGGCGGGTCCAGGACGCGGCCGCAGGCGTCGCACTGGTCCCCGCGCGCGCCGGCGGTCCCGCAGTGAGGGCAGGTCCCCTCGACGTAACGGTCGGGGAGGAAGCGCCGGTCGCGCTCGCAGTACGCCAAGCGCTGGGTGCGCCGCCCGATCAGGCCGGCCTCGAGCAGGCGGGTGAAGGCCTCCTGGACCACGGCGCGGTGGTTGTCGGTGGTGGTGCGGGTGTAGGCGTCGTAGGAGAAGCGCAGGGCCTCGAAGGTGGCCCGGAACTCGGCGTGGTAGGCGTCGGCGACCTCGCCCGGCGAGACGCCGCGGCGTTCCGCCTCCAGGGCGATGGGGGTGCCGTGGCAGTCGCTGCCGGAGACGTAGAGGACCCGGTCGCCCCGGAGGCGGTGGTAGCGGGCCAGCACGTCGCCCCCCAGGAGGGCGGCCACGTGGCCGAGGTGGAGCGAGCCGTTGGCGTAGGGCCAGGCGCCCCCGATGAAGACGCGGCGTTGGGTCGCGGTCACGGATTTCCCTTGTCGTGGAGTGGTTTTCGCGGCCTTGCTCACGGGCCGCCAGCCGTTCACTATAGCAAGCCCCCCGCGTTTGGGTAGGCCTTTGTGCCGCCACTTGAGGGCCCCTGGAGTCGGCGATGATCCGAACCCGAACCCGCATCCGCGCCCCGCGCCTCGCGGGCCGTCCCCCGGCCCGGGCCGACCGGAACCTGATGGAAGCCTTCCAGGCGGCCCGGTACCGGGTGGCCTCCGCGGGCGTTTTGCGCATCGGCGCGCCCTGCCCCGGACTGCTGCGGGCGCTGGGGGTGCGCCACTTGGTGGGGGTGACGGCCCACAACCCCGGCGCGGTTCGGCAAGGGGCCGCCGCCAACGCCGCGGCCCAGCGGCGCTTGCGGGAGCGCATCCGGCGCGAGGCGGGGGTGGAGCCTTGGGAGGGCCTCAACGAGGACCCGGAGGGCCGGTGGCCCCCGGAGCCCAGCCTGTGGGCCCCGGTGGGGCTACGGCTGGGTTTGGAATGGGGCCGGGCCTTTGGCCAGGCCGCCATCGTCCACGTCGGCCCCCAAGGGATCCCCAGGCTGGCTTGGTGCCGACCGGCCTAGCGTCGGGCCCGGGGGGCCCCCAGCGGTTCCGGATCGTCCGCCTTGGGGCGCCCGCGCGAAGCCCCGGGCTGCGGCCGGGACGACGCCCGTGCCCCCTTGCGGGGAGGCTGAATATCCCGGAGAATGCGTCGTTTTCGCATGTCCCTTGAAGGAGCGTTCCATGTCCGGTCACTCTAAATGGGCCACCACCAAGCGCAAGAAGGCCGTCATCGACGGCAAGCGCGGCAAGGTCTTCACCAAGATCACCCGCGAGATCATCGTCGCCGCCCGCCAGGGGGGCGGCGACCTCAACGGCAACTCCAAGCTGCGCATCGCCGTGGAGAAGGCCAAAGCCGCGAACATGCCCGCCGACAACTGGCAGCGGGCCATCAAGAAGGGCACCGGCGACCTGGAGGGGGTCACCTACGAGTCGCTGGTCTACGAGGGCTACGGCCCGGGCGGGGTGGCCGTGGTCGTGGACGTGCTCACCGACAACAAGAATCGCTCCGCCAGCGAGGTTCGCAGCATCTTCACCAAGAACAACGGGAACATGGGCGAGCCGGGTTCGGTGGCCTGGATGTTCAAGCGCAAGGGCCTCATCGTGGTGCCCAAGGCCGGCCTCGCCGAGGACCAGCTCCTGGAATGGTCCCTCGACGCCGGGGCCGAGGACATGAGCGCCGGAGAGGAGACCTTCGACGTGGTCACGGCCGTGGAGGACTTCGAGCGGGTGCGCCAGGCCCTTGAGGCCAAGGGGGTGCGGCCGGCCAGCGCCGAGTTGACCATGGTGCCCGCCAACTACATCCGCCTGGAGGGCGAGGACGCCTCGCGCATGCTGCGCCTGGTCGACGCCCTTGAGGACAACGACGACGTCCAGAACGTGTACGCCAACTTCGACATCCCCCAGGAAGTCATGGACGCGATGGAATGACCCCGCGCCTGGCCGCGCTGCGCCCGCGCGCCGCGGGATTTTTCGCCTTCCGGGCGAAGGCCGGGCAGGAGGGGCTTCTGCGCGCGGCCGCGGAGGCGTTCCGGCGGCGCGGCTGGAGGGTTTTGTGCGTTCCGGCCCTGCGGGCGGCCTTGGGGCCCCTGGCCTCGGCGCGGGAGCCGGCCGCCCTGGCCCGCGACAGCTCCCTTCTGGTGTCCCTGGGGGGCGACGGGACCCTTCTGGGGGCGGCGGTTCTGGGGGCGCCGCGGCGCCGTCCGGTGCTCGGGATCAACCTCGGCGGGCTGGGCTACATCACGGCGGCGGCGCCCGAAGCCGTGGCCGGGGGCGGGCTGGAAGGCCTTCTCGACGGGGCCTGCCGGATCGAGGTCCGGCGCATGGCCCGGGCCGAGGTCCTCCGCGGCGGGCGCCGGGTGCTGCGCTGCGAGGCCCTCAACGACGTGGTCCTGGCGCGGCCCCAGGTCGGGCGCATCGCCCTGATGCGCGCGCGCGTGGGCGGCGCCTTCCTGGCCCAGTTCCGCGCCGACGGGCTCGTGTTCTCCACGCCCACCGGCTCCACGGCCTACAACCTCTCCGTGGGCGGCCCTTTGGTCGAACCCGCCGCCCCGGTCCTGGTCCTTTCGCTGATTTCCCCCCATACCCTGAGCAACCGCCCCCTGGTGCTCCCCGACGACCGGGTGCTCGAGATCGAGCCCGGCGGGGACATGGAACTGGCCGTCGACGGCAGGCGCCCCGCGGCCGTGCGCGCCGGGGACAAGGTGCGCCTGTCGCGCTCCCCCCTGGACGCCCGCTTGGTGTTCGCGCCCGGCCACGACCCGTGGGCCGTGCTGCGCGGGAAGCTCGGTTGGCAGGGCGCGCCCTCGGCGGACCACCGTGCTTGAGCGCCTGGAGGTGCGCAACCTGGCCCTGATCGAGGCCGTCGACCTGGATCCGGCCCCGGGCCTGAACGTGGTCACGGGAGAGACCGGCTCGGGGAAGTCCCTCCTGGTCGACGCCCTGGGCTTCGCCGTGGGGGCGCGCGCCAGCCTGGAGCTCATCCGCGCGGGGGCCGAATCCATGACCGTGGCCGCCTCCTTCGCGCCGCCGCGGGCCTGGGTCCGGTCCTGGAAGCCGTGGTTCGAGGAAAAAGGCCTCCCCTGGGCGGAGGGCGAGGGTCTGCTGCTGCGCCGGGAACTCCGGCGCGACGGGCGCGGCCGGGCCTGGATCAACGGGGCCGCCGTCCCGGTGGGCGCGCTCGCCGAATTGGGCCAGGCCCTGGTGGACTTCCACGGCCAGCACGACCACCAGGCCCTGCTGCGCGTCCCGGAGCACCGCAACATGCTCGACCGCTTCGCCGGGGCCCCGGCGGCCGGGATGCTGGAAGCCGTCGCCGCGGCCCACCGGGAATATGCGGAGGCGCGCGCGGCGTTGGAGGGGCCCGGAGGGGACCCCGAGGCGCGCCGCCGCATGGCCGAGACCCTGGCCTTCCAGGTGCGGGAGCTCGAGGAGCTGGCGCCCCGGGACGGGGAATGGGAGGAACTCCGCTCGCGCGCGGCGCTCCAAGCCGGTTCCGCGCGGCGCACCGAGGCCCTGGGCGCCGCTGCCGCGGCCCTGGAGGCGGATGAGGACGGGGCCTTGGCCGCGGCCGGGCGGGCCGTCGCGGCGCTGCGGCGCCTCCCCGAAGGGGACCCGGCGCGGCGGGACCTCGAGCCCGGGCTCAGGCGGGCCCTGGCCGACCTTGGGGAAGCCGCGGCCGGGATCTCCAAGGCCCTCGCGGAGGTGGACCTTGACCCCCAGGCCCTGGAGCGCCTGCAGGCGCGGCTGCACGCCTGGGAGGCCTTGGCGCGGCGGCACCGCTGCGCCCCCGAGGGATTGGCCGCCGAGTTGGAGCGCTTGCGCCGGGAGCGCGAGGCCCTGGAGGCGCGCGACCGGGACCTGGAGGGCCTGCGGGCGCGCCTGGAGC
>DAIDJD010000088.1 GCA_027451505.1 candidate division FCPU426 bacterium | reverse complement strand
TGAAGGAGGTGCCGCCGGAGAGGGTCACCAAGGGCTGCTGCACCAAGCCGTTGCCCGAATCGGTCAGCCAAGGGGCCACCTCGGCGCAGTTGCCGAGTCCGGACAGGTTGAAGGTCTCGGTGTGGGAGGCGGTGTCGTGGTTGACGGCCACGATCACGACCCGGGACCCCGTGGGGCTCTTGTACGCGGAACACCACACGGTCGCGTTGGTCGTGGCGCTGCCGCCCTCCGGGAACTCGGTCGCGCCGATGCGCACGAAGCCCGGGCGGATGAACTTGCTGTAGTTGCCCTCAACGTAGAAGGCCCGGGCCCACTGGCCGTTGTCGTAGAAGCCGTCGACCCCGGTGCTGTTGATCCACCAGTGGTTGTAGGCGTTCATGCCCGCATCGACGACGCAGGGGTGGATCCAGCCGGCCTCCTCCAGGCCGTAGGTCATGCTGGTCGCGTTGAAGGCCGTGCCGCTGCCGTCGGAGATCTCGGTCTCCCAATACCGCTGGTTGGTCAGCTGCGTCCACCCGGCGGAGGCGAAGGTGGGCGGGGGGTTGGTCGCCCCGTAGAGGTGCCCGCCGATGTAGCCCACATAGGGCGCGGCGTTGGCGTCGTCCATGGTGTTGGCGGCCAGCCCCAGGTTGTCGTGGAAGCTCTCGGTGATCATGATCTTCGTGGCCAGGCCCGCGCTTTTCACGGCCGGACCCAGGTAGGAACCGACGAAGGTGTCGAACTGGGGACCGGTCCAAAGGGCCGACTCGTAGGTCGTGTTCCAGTCCGGCTCGTTCTGGACCGACACGATGTTCAGGGTTCCGGAGGCGCCGTTGGAGGTGAGGTAGTTGTCGGCGTATTGGATGTACTTCACCAGGTAGTCCGCGTAATCCGTGTCCGCGCCGGCCTGCCCGGCCGCACCCGTATTGCTGCTCGGAAGCCCTATGAAGCAATTCGTCGGGTCGTTGTTGTTGAGCTCGGTCGTCGAATTGTTCTGCTTGTCCGAGGGCGGCGGCGTCCATGCGGTGGCGTAGATGGTGATGGCGGGATCGGTCTTGCGCGCCAGGACCACCTGGTTCAGTTCGCCGCTCCAGACGCCCGCGTTGGTGACGTTCCCGTCGGTGCGGCTTCCCGGGTTCCCCTCGGCCGTGGGATCGATACGCGTCCGGACGATGGACAGGCCGGCGTAACCGTTGAGGTGGGCCGTGGTGTCGCTGACGGGGTAGGAGGAATCGTCCGACCAGAGGACCGGGGCTTGCGCGGTTGAAATCCCGTTCCATACCGTGGCAGCGCCGAAGCCGTCCATGGTCTGGTAGGTTGTGCCGCCGTTGACGCTGACCGTGGCGGCGGCCAAAGGGCCTGCGGCCAAGAACGAGGCCGCGGCCAGAATCCGGAAGGCTTGTGTCCGGATTCTGGACCCGTGAACCAGGGTCCATCGAGACGATTGCAATTTCAAACCCATGTCGCCACCCCCATGCCCCTTAAACGCTTCAGGTATCCTAGGCTGAGTATAGACGACGATCTTTTCGGGGGTTTTTCGAAAATGAGCGGATTTGATTTAGGTTTGATGCTTCACGGACTTCGTAATCGTGCCAGGAGAAACGCCCCGCTCCCGCTTGAAGGCCTGGCAGAAGTAGCTCACTGAACTGAAACCGCTGGCCTGGGCCACGGAACGCAGGGGCCGTCCCTCGCGGAGCATGCGCGAGGCCAACTCCAGACGCCGCTGCAGCAGAAACTCGGAAAAGGCCATGCCCTGATGCTTCGTGAAGGCCCGCGAGAACACCGAGGCCGAAAAGCCGAATTGCTTGGCCAATGCGGGAAGGCTCCAGGGCTGTTGGGGCGCGGCCGCCACC
Source organism: candidate division FCPU426 bacterium (assembly GCA_027451505.1). Classification (GTDB taxonomy): domain Bacteria; phylum Oederibacteriota; class JAJYGY01; order JAJYGY01; family DAIDJD01; genus DAIDJD01. Next base: position 4,319 of record DAIDJD010000088.1, on the reverse strand, counting down.
GCAGCGCAGGCCCGGCTGATGCGCTGCTGCTGGTCGCCTTGGGCCGGGGCCTCCAGGGCCGCGACCACCGCGGCGAAGCCCTCCCGGAACCGCTCCTCCATGCCGTGGAGGTCCACGGCCTCGTCCAGGCGCCGGTGGACCCGTTCCTCCAAATCGCCGACCTCGGCCGCGCCGTGGCCTGAACCCGACTCCAGGGTGCTGAACAGGCGGCCCAGGGCCCCTGCAAAGGTCCGCCGGCAAGCCTCGGTCCGGCCCCGGGTCTGGGTGAATACGGCCTGGATAAAGGCCCCCAGGAGGGGCTCGCAACCGCTCCGCCCCCGCTCCACGGCGGCCCGGACCAGGGCTTCGCTTTGGCGCCTCAACCCGGTCTCGCCCAAGGCCACGGGCTCCAATTCGCCGTAGTGCACCAGGGGACGGTCGCGGGCCACGGCCACCTGGACCGCCGCGATGGCCTCCCGATAGGATTCCGCCAAGCGCGTACCGTCGGAATCCGGCCGGCCCGCCCCGATCCAGATCCGGCATCCGAACCTTCGTTTCATCTTGTCGACAAACTGATTCGCGAACCGCTCCAACTCTTGGCGCCCATCCGGGCCGGGACCGACATGGGTCAACAGCAGCACCCCTTCCCCTCCGTGGGGATAGGCCAAGGTGTCCCCGAATTCGCGGACGATGCCCCTCGCGGCCTCGGCGAACTCGGCCGCGGCGAGCACGTCCGTCCATTCCGCGCCGGTGCCTTCGCGCCGGGCCACCATCACGGTGTCGGGGAAGTGCTCGATGCCGATCTCCTCGCGCTCCCAGGGCAGCAGGACCTTGGCCTCCCCGGAAAAGCGGAAGAAGGTGCGGTGCAGCACCTGCCATTCCAGCCAGCCGCGGTGCCAGAGTCGGCGGGCGAAGGTGCCCCGGAGGATGCCGGACATGCGCTCGGAGGTTTCCGCGGCCGGGCAGTCCCCGGCGAGGTAGGCGCCGAAGGCGCCCATGAACCCGGCCAGGGCCTCGACCAAGTCCCCATCCAGCACCGGCGTGGCGGCGAAGGCGCGGGCGAATTCCAGGAATTCGCCGTCCCCGGACCCCGGGGCCCTCCCCGAGACGGCTCGCCACAATTCCGTGAGCACGGCCTCGGTCGGGAGCTTGCGCAGGAAGACCCCGGTCTGCAGCACGCCCAGGCAGGTCTGGCCCCGGCGCACGGGCACGAAAAGGCCGTGCACTCCGTTGAAGGCCGCGCACTGGGCCTCACCCGTGGCCGCGGCCCGGCGCACCATGCGGTCGTTGTAGGCGACGCGGTCCTTCCACAGACGCACAGGCTCGAAATCCAGGGGCCAAACGCGGTGCACGCGGGTGCTCAGGAGGGAACGCCAGTCCCTGGGCTCGTCGGCGCGGATGAAAAAACAGGGCAGATCCAGGTAGTGGGCGAACGCGGTCTGGAACAGGTGCAAAGGCTGGACGCGCTCCTTAAGGTCCGCAATCGTCGTCGTACGGGAACGCGGCATGCCGTAACCCATGGGCGCGGCGGAACCGGGGTGGTTCCGCGATCGTACACCTATAGCACCGGAGCGTCCCCCCGGCCAAGCGAAAAAAGCCGTCTCAATCCAGTCCGAACCCCAGGCGGGCCAGCGCGGCGCGGGGCCGGCGGGCCCACAGGCGGGCCACGATGCCCTCGGGCTCCCGGAAAAGGGGCACCTCGGGCACTTCCCCATCGCGCCAGCCGCGGGCCAAATCCCCTATCCCCGCGGCGCGCAGCGCCCCGGCCATGCCCTCCTCGCGGGCGAGCATCAGTTCCCTGCGCCGGCGGTATTGGGCGCGCTTTTGGGCCGGAAGCGTGGCCGGATCCCGCGGTTGGTACAGCCCGGCGGGCCAATGATAGTGGCTCCGTCCGCAGGCGCGCGCGCCCAAGCCGGCCCACACCGCGTCATAGTCCGAATGGCCCCCGCGGTTGACCCGGGCGTCCTGCCCGGCCAAGTAGATGCCCTCGGCCCCCAGAAGCGCCGCCAGGGAGCGGAGTTGGGCCATCAGGAATTCCCGCGGGCGCCAATGGTCCAAATCCAGGGTGGCCGTGTGGACGCGGAGCCTGCCCTCGCCTTCGCCAGGGCGCGGGCCCTGCAGGCAGCCCACCAGGATCTGGGCCCGTCCGCCCCAAGCGCACAGGGTGAAGAAGCATTCCGCCACCGGAAGCCTCTCGTGGAGCAGGATCAGGCTCATTTGGCCCTCGCGGCTGCAGGCGTTCTGCGTCCGCAGGACCACCTCCAAATCCCCGCCCCGCCGGCCCGCCACCTTCCCCAGGGGGAGATCGCAGGCTTCGGAGAAGCCCAGGCGCCTCCAAAGGGAGTAGTGGCTCATCAGGACCCGGGCCCGTTCCTCGGCATCCAGGCCCCGGAAAAAATTGGAGCGGTACACGTTGCGCTCCAGCTCACGGGACTCGGGGATCAAGTCCGGACCGCTCTCGCCAAGGAAGCGGGACCAACGCAAGGCCACAGGCAGGTGGGCGAGCCTCAAACCGAATCCGTGGAGGGAACTCCAGAATCCCCGGGACCGCAGCCCAGGGCCACGGCGGGTGAGCGGGAAAATGTCGTTGGCCATGCATCAAAAAAAGGAGGGGTAGGATTGGGGTGTTTAAAACGTTTTACAACCGTTCTAAAACGTCACAAAATGTATAAAAAACCCTGATCCCTGTCAAGGAGGCGATCGCCCTCACGCTGCGCCGTACGGTCCGAGGAAGCCTAACGCCCTTACGTCCATCATTCAAAAATACCGGGATACGGAACCATATTTCTTTAAGTGAGCTAGCTGCCCCGCCCATGCGCCAAGGTCCACCGTGCATCCGTCGGCTTCCTGGTACGCCCGGCTGATCCTCTTGCCCCTTGTTCGACTACCCGCCCCACCCGGACCGCCCAGGCCGGACCGCGCCGTTGCGCGAGCGTGGTCTCGCATGCGCGGGCAAGTTCCACCGGCGGGATTCCCGCAATTCAGGGCCCTCCTAAACCGCAACGTGGGGCCGCGAGGCGGAACCCCACCGAGGATGACGCGGCTTATACACGGTCGCCGCGCCGCTCGTGTACGATAGATCCGTACGCGGCGCCTCCACGGCGTCCGCATCGGACTCGAGGAGACGAATGGACGCGCCCAAATCCAATGAGGAAGCCCGCGGGGCCTTGGCCCACGATGTGCTGGGCTGGCAGCACCGGAGCCTGAAGGGGCTGTTCGAGCCCCGCAGCATCGCCCTGGTGGGGGCCACGGAAAAAGCCGGTTCGGTCGGGCAGGCCCTTCTGGAGAACCTCTCCCCCGGCTCCTACTCCGGCCGCCTGTATCCGGTCAACCCCAAGCACCCCACCGTGGGCGGCCTGACCGCCTACAAGGACCTCTCCACGCTCCCGGAGACCCCGGACCTGGTGGTGATCGCCACCCCGGCCCCGACCGTGCCCGGGGTGGTGGAGGAGGCGGCCGCGCGCGGGATCCGCAACGCCATCGTCATTTCGGCCGGCTTCAAGGAGGCCGGCGAGCCCGGGGTGGAACTGGAGCGCCGCATCGCCGCCGCGGCCGGGCGCACCGGCATGCGCGTCCTGGGCCCCAACTGCCTGGGCCTGATGCGCCCCCCCAGCGGCCTCAACGCCACCTTCGCCAAGCCCATGGCCCTGCCGGGGGGGGTGGCCTTCCTCAGCCAGAGCGGGGCCCTGCTTTCCTCGGTGCTGGATTGGGGCCTGGAACGCGGGGTCGGCTTCAGCGCGTTCGTCAGCATGGGCTCGATGCTGGACCTGTCCTGGGGCGACTTCTTCGACTACCTGGGCTCCGACCCGGCCACGCAGTGCATCCTTCTGTACATGGAGACCGTGGGCGACGCCCGCGCCTTCATGAGCGCGGCCCGGGAGGTGGCCCTGGCCAAGCCCATCATCGCGCTCAAGGCCGGGCGCAGCGCGGCCGGCGCCAAGGCCGCCGCCAGCCACACCGGTTCGCTGGCCGGGAGCGACGACGTCATGGACGCGGCCTTCCGGCGCTGCGGGGTGCTGCGGGTGGACACCATCGCCGAGCTGTTCAACCTCGCCGAGGCGATCTCCAAACAGGGGCGGCCCAAGGGGAAACGCCTGGCCATCGTCACCAACGCGGGGGGACCGGGCGTGCTGGCCACCGACGCCCTGCTCCAGGGAGGGGGCGAGGTGGCGACCCTGGACCCCGCGACGCTCATGCGCCTGGACAAGGAACTCCCCGCCCACTGGAGCCACGGGGACCCCGTCGACGTGCTCGGCGACGCCGGGCCGGAGCGCTACGCCCGCGCCCTGGAGACGGTGGGGGCGGACCCGGGCGCCGACGCCACGCTGGTCATCCTCACG
>DAIDJD010000087.1 GCA_027451505.1 candidate division FCPU426 bacterium | reverse complement strand
GCGTGCTCGGGGCGGCCGGAGAGCAGGCAGCGCACGCGGAAGCCGGCGTGGGCCAGCCACACGGCGGCCATGTGGTGGTGGGGGGCGCCGTCGGAGGGGGCGCGGTCGCAGATGAAGAGCACTTCCGGTCGGCCGGGTGCGGGGACGGGCATGGGGTCCTTCGCCTAGGGCGCGTGGGAGGGGATGCGGGAGCGGATCTGGCGCAGAGTATCCCGGTCCAGCGCGGCCAGCGCAAGGGCGTAGGCCAGCGTGGAGCCCGCCGCCGCCAGGGCCAGGCGCGCCGCCGGGCCCCCGGCCAGGCCGGCGGCCCAGCGCCCGGCGAAGAAGGCCGCCGCGGCGCAGGCCAGGGGGGCGGCGCACAGGCTCGCCAGGGAAGCCAGGGCCCGCCCATAGGGGCGCAGCATGTCCCAGCCGCAGTAGGCCCCCGCCGCCAGCAGCCCGGCGGCCGTGCCCACGGCCGCGCCCAGCGGGCCGCGCCCGGCGGGCAGGGCCCCCAGGCAGGCCCCCGCCGCCACCAAGGCGGCCTGGATCGCGGCGTTGAGCACCACCGCGCGGTAGCGTCCCTGGGCCATGGCGATGGAGAAGTACAGCACCGTCAGGGCCTGGGTGGCCAGGCCCAGGCTTACGGCCTCCACCACCGGCGCGGCCCCGGCCCAGCGCGCCGGGAACACCAGGGCGATGCCCGGGGCCGCGGCCGCGGCCTGGGCCGCGCACAGGAAGGCCGTCAGGCTGGTCATGACCCGGGCGCTCTCCTTGAGCGCGCGGCCCTGGCGTTCGGGCTCGGCGTTGAGGCGGGCGAAGGCCGGAAAGAAGACCTGGCGCAGGTTGTTGCCCAGCAGGAACACGGCCTGGTTGGCCATCGAAAAGCCCCAGAAGTACATGCCGATCTGCGCCGCGCTCTGGCGGAAGCCCATCACGAAGCTGGTGGCCTGGCCCGGCAGGGCCAGGGCCGTGCCCAGGAACAGCAGCCAGAACGAGCCGCGCAGGTGGGCGCCCCAGCGCCGCGGCTCGGGCCGCCCCAGGGGCAGGTCGCCGGCCGCGCGCCACTGCCACAGGGTCCCCAGCAGCGAGCTCGCGGCCAGGGGCACGGCGATGGCGTAGGCGCCGGCGCCGCGCCAGGCCATGAGCACCTGCAGCAGGCTCTGGAGCGTGCCCGCGGCGAAGAAGATCACGGCCATGTCCTTGAAGCGCAGCGAGCGCTTGAGGGCGGCGCCGTGGGCCAGCGACAGCCCGCTGAAGACGCCGTTGAGCGCCAGGACCGCCAGCAGGCCGGCCAGGCGCGGCTCGTGGTAGGCGCGCGCCAGGAAGGGCGCCGCGGCCAGGGTCACCAGGGCCAGCCCGAAGTTGAGGGTGTTCGTCAGCCAGAAGAGGTCGGAAAAGCCTTGGCGGAAGCGGGCCTCGTCGCCCTCCTGCACCAGGCTGTCGGCCAGGCTCCCCACCGAAACGAAGCTCAGCAGGGTCCCCAGCGACCCGGCCAGCGCCAGCACCCCGAAATCCTTGGGCGCGAGGAAGTAGGCCAGGGCGAGCTGGCTGCCGAAGGTGGTGGCTTTGTTCAGCAGGGAGAACAACAAGCTCCAAAAGGCGCCGCGGGCGGTGTGCGAACCTAAGGATGCCGGTGCCTGGGAATTTGTCTCGGGGGGGGCTTCCATGCGCGGGATGATAGCATGGGCCAAGGCCAGGGCCTAGGCGTTTCACCAAACGATATTATTGACTCCGGTTCAACGGTTTCGTAAGCTCCGCCAAGCGTTTCCTGGGAGGGACAGCCTGGGAAGTGGGTTTCGTTCCGGAATGCGGCATTTTTTCGGCCGTGCCCTGGGGCGGCGTTGGACGCATTCCTCCATTTTTGGGCGGTTCCCATGGCCAAAAAGGCCTTCATCACCGGCGTCACCGGTCAGGACGGTTCGTATCTTGCGGAGTTGCTCCTTTCCAAGGGCTACGAGGTCCACGGACTCATCCGGCGCTCCTCCACGCTGCCCACCGAGCGCATCGACCACATCTACCAGGACCCCCACGCCTCCGGGGCCCGGCTCAAGCTGCACTACGGCGACCTCAGCGACGCGGTGAGCCTGCGGGCGGTGCTCGACGAGTGCCGCCCCGACGAGGTCTACAACCTCGGCGCCCAGAGCCATGTGCGCGTGAGCTTCGACATGCCCCTGTACACCGCCGACGTGGCGGCCCTGGGCACCCTGCGCCTGCTGGAGGCCCTGCGCGAGCTGGCCCGCCGCGGGCACACCGCCCGCTACTACCAGGCCAGCTCCAGCGAGATGTACGGCCTGGTCGCCGAGACGCCCCAGACCGAGCGCACGCCCTTCCACCCGCGCTCCCCCTATTCCGTGGCCAAGGTCTACGCCTTCTGGCAGACCGTCAACCACCGCGAGAGCTACGGCCTGTTCGCCAGCAACGGCATCCTCTTCAACCACGAGAGCCCCCGCCGCGGGGAGACCTTCGTCACCCGCAAGATCACCCGCGCCGCCACCCGCATCAAGCTGGGCCTGCAGGACAAGCTCTTCCTGGGCAACCTCGAGAGCAAGCGCGACTGGGGCTTCGCCGGCGACTATGTCGAGGCCATGTGGCTGATGCTGCAGCAGGACCAGCCCGACGACTTCGTCGTGGCCACGGGCGAGACCTACAGCGTGCGCCAGTTCCTGGAGGAGACCTTCGGCGTCCTGGACCTGGACTGGAAGCGCTACGTGGAGCAGGACGAGCGCTACTTCCGCCCCGCCGAGGTCGACCTGCTCCTGGGCGACTCCTCCAAGGCCCGCCGCGTCCTGGGCTGGAAGCCCAAGGTCGGCTTCAAGGACCTGGTGCGCATGATGGTCGAATCCGACATGGTGCTGGCCACCCAGGAGCGCATCCTCAAGGACGCCGGGCACACCGGCCGGGTCCCGGAGACCGAGCACGCCCGCTGAAGGCGCGTTGACAAGGCGCGGACAGCCCCCTATCGTCGGGCACCCTTAGGGCGGGCTTTGGCCCGCCCTAAGGACCCGTACCCTCACGCCCCCCAGGCTGGGAGAGCCATGAACCTCATCCATCGCGGCGCCCATGGGCGCGCATCGCGCGGTCTCCGCGCCGGCCTGGCGGCGGCCTTGCTGGCCGCCTGCGCCGGGGCCCACGCGGCCGGGGCGCCCGACCAGGCCCTGTCCTCCGACGACCCGGCCCAGGTCCTGTTCAACGCCTCGGGCGTGGTGGCGACCCAGACCGGGCCCGCGGCCGACTCCGGGGCGGTCGAGGGCGGCGGCCAGGTTGGCTTGGAGTGGCTGCCGGGCGCGGGGCAGCAAGTGGGCCTGAACCTGGACTACCAGCACCTCGACCTCAACCGCCGCGCCTTCACCTCGGCCGACAACTACATCGACGCGTCGCTGCGGTTCTACCCCGTCAGCTTCGGGGACGTGGAGCTCGACTTCGAGGGCGGCCTGGGCTACAACGCCACGGGCAGCGCGGTCAACGGGCGCTACCTGGCCTTCGCCGGGCCCGGCCTGCGCTGGGTCCTGGGGTCGGGGGCGGCCCTGGACTTCAACGTCGACTACCAGGAGACCTCCCCGGGCTCCACCCACCCCGAGGGCCTGCGCTCCACGCTGGGCTTTTCCATCCCCCTCGACGGGGTATTGCTGACTTCCCACCAAGACGCCCTGCCCCCGACTTCGGGCTATGTGGTCACGCCCGGCGGGGGCCTGAGGTACCCGCCCTTCCTCATCGGCCCCGGCGACCTGCTCACCGTCAACATCTTCGGCAACCAGGGCTTCCCCAAGGAATACCTGGTCGACTCCGACGGCAGCATCTACTTCCCCCTGGTGGGTTCCGTGAACGTGGGCGGGCTCAGCCAGGCCCAGGCCAGCGTCAAGCTGGCCCAGCGCCTGACCCGCTACATCGTCGACCCCCGCGTGACCGTGATGGTGAAGGACTCCTCGCAGTACACCGTCTCGGTCATGGGCAACGTGGTCAAGCCCGGCAAGTACCTCATCCGCGGGCAGCCCACCTTGCTGGGCGCCCTGGCCGAAGCGGGCGGGCCCATGCCGGCCTCGGCCCTGAACCGGGCCGTGCTCATCCGCGACGAACGGGCCTACAAGGTCAACCTCGAGAACTACTTCGAGCCCGGCGCCAAGCCGCGCAAGGAGCCCATCATCCTGCCCGGGGACGTGGTCTACGTGCCCGCCAGCAACTGGCCCACCTGGGGCGAGTGGGGCATCATCGCCAGCATCGTCAGCAGCCTGGCCATCTTGGTGGCCTACGTCCACCTCTAAAGTCCTAAGGCGCGGTCCGGCGGCTTTCCGCCCCGGACCGCGCGCACCGGGGGCCGGACCGGCTTCCTGCTGAGGGACGGCTATGGCCAACGACCGGCTCGCCTTCGTCGACGACCTCAGGGGCCTGGCGGTCCTCATGGTCATCCTGGTGCACACCGGGCAGCAGGTCCCGGGCCTGGGTCCCCTGGCCAAGGCCCTTTGCGGCTTGGGCCAGATGGGGGTGCAGCTTTTTTTCGTGGCCTCCGCCTACACCCTGTGCCTGAGCTTCGAGAACAAGGCCGGTGAACCCAGGCGGACCCTTTCGTTCTATGTGCGCCGCGTTTTCAGGATCGCGCCCCTCTACTACCTGGCTATCCTGGCCTATTTTTCCATAAGCCTGCTCGGGCGTGGCGAGCCCGGCGGGGGCCTCTCCCCGGTGGGCGCCTACACCCCGGTCCACGTCATCGTCAATATTCTCTTCCTCAACGGCTTCGACCCCTGGGCCAACAACAACATCGTCCCGGGCGGCTGGTCCATCGGCACGGAAGTGGCGTTCTACGGGATGTTCCCGGCCCTTTTCTTCCTGGCCAAGGGGGCCCTGCGGGAGAGCCCCCGCAGGATCCTCCTCTTGGCCCTGCTCCTCGGCGCCACCAACGTGGCCGCGCAGTATGTCATCAGCCTGTTCACCGTGCGTTCGATCAAGAACAACAACTTCCTGTTTTTCTTCATCTACAACCAGCTGCCGGTGTTCGTGCTGGGAATGGCGGTGTACTTCCTGCAAAAGCGCAAGGCTGAGTTCGGGCGGTGGACCTCCCCCGCTTTCTCGGCGCTGGCGTTGGCGCTGTCGGGGGGGGGCCTGGTGCTGTTGTGGACCTTAGAGCCGCTCCTTTGGCCCGCCTACTTCCCCTTGGTGGAAGGCTTCGCTTTTTGCGCCCTTTTGAACCTGTTCGCGGCTCTGAGGGTCACCCTCAAGCCCGTCGCCCGGATCGGCGTGGTGTCCTATTCCATGTATCTGCTCCACTTCATCTTCGCGTTCTTCCTGGTCCCGCGCTTCTTGGGGCCCGTGCTGCGTTCGGCGTGGGCGCAGGGCCACGCCACGACGTTGTTGGTCCTCACCTATGGGCTGATCGTGGGCCTCACCTACGTCCTGGCCTCCTTCACCTATGAGCACATCGAAAAGAGGTTCATCCTCCTTGGCGGGGATCTGATCAAAGCCTTCCAGAAGCGGGGGGCTCCGGGGCCGGCCTTGGGCGGACAGCAGCCCGGCTGAGGCGGCGCGTTCCGCGCTACGCCACGGACCACTTCTTGGAACGACCCGAGCCACAGACGATTGTGACAGATCCCCCTGGCGCATGGGCTCTTCATTTCAAGTTTATTTGACAAACTACCTATTCTATGTAGAATCTTCGGACTGTCCGGGGGCCTTTGGGTCCAGCCCGAATCCCAGGGAGCGGCGAGTTTCGCTTCGTGGGAAAAAGGCGTCCCGTGGCGGGACAATTCGCGGCGTGCGCCGCCGAAGGCACCAAGCATTCCATCCACCGTTCTTACTGAGGTACCCATGACCAAATCGCTGCTCGTCCTCGGCGCGCTGATGGCGGCTTCGGCCGGCTTGGCCGCCGCCGGCATGGACTCCGCCGGATCCATGAATTCCATGGGCTCCATGAACTCCATGGGCTCCTCCTCGATGGCGATGGTTCCCACCTCGCCCAACGACGCCCAGTGGCTGGTCGACGCCGGCGGCTTGGTCGGCGTGCGCAGCGAGCCCAAGGACGAGTCCGGGCACGGCCTCGGCGACGTGCACGCGGGCGTGGAATACCTGCCCAGCGCGCTCGACGGCAAGCTGGGCTTCAACGTCGACTACGCCTACCTGGCCGAGAGCAAGGACCCGACCAAGCACGACAGCTGCATCGACCTGTCCCTGCGCGGCTTCGGTCCCCGCAGCTGGGACCAGTGGGGCCCGGTGCGCGGCTATCTGCAGGGCGGCATCGGCTTCAACACCACCCCGAACACGGTCAACGGCCGCTATCTGGCCTTTGTGGGCCCCGGCGTGCGCTGGGAGGCCATGAAGCACCTGGGTGTGGACCTGGGCGTGCAGTACATGTCCCAGACCCCGAAGACCGCCTTTGTGCAGTCCTTCGGCGTGAACCCGGCCCTGACCACCCCGCTGGATACGGTCTACAATCTGGTGAAGTAGCCTAGAGGCGGCGCGGGCCGCCTTTAGGCTGGTTCGGATGTCGGAACGAAGGTAGGCCCGGGGCGACCCGGGCCTACCCGATTCTTGGGCCCTTCGGGGCATGCGTGGGGACAAGGGCGTGGGCATAGGCATCGCACTCGAGGCCTTTGGGATCGCGGCCGTGGGGTCGCTGCTGTTGGCGCAGGTGTGCATGTCCGTGGCGGTGCGGTTCCACTGGGTGGACCGGCCCGGCCACCGCAAGATCCACCGCAAGGCCGTCCCCTACCTCGGCGGCTTGGCCATTTTCCTGGGCGCGTCGTTGTCCCTGGGCCTCCTGGCCTTCCTCGACCCGGCCCTGGGGGGCGCGGGCCTGCCGGTCCTTCTGGCCTGCTTCCTGCCGGCCCTGGGCGCCATGGCCGTGGGCCTTTGGGACGACGTCTCCGACCTGCGGCCGCGCCTGAAGTTCGGCCTGCAGGCGGCCCTGGCCCTGGCCTTCAGCTGGTACGGGTATTCCTTCTCCACGATCCATATCCCGGGGTTTGAGGCCGTGATGCTGGGGCACACCCTTTCGGCCTTGCTGACGTCCTTCGTGATCGTGGCGCTGGCCAACGGCTACAACATGATGGACGGCTCCGACGGCCTGCTCGTGGGCGGTTCGGCCGCGACCTTGCTGGTGCTGGCCTTGGCCGCGCGCTGGCAGGGCCAGGCCCCGCTGGAGGTCCTGGCCCTGGCCGGGGCCGGGGGCTGCGTGGGGGTCCTGCTGTGGAACCTGCCCCCGGCGCGCATCTACATGGGCGACGCCGGCAGCCAGGGGCTGGGCTTCCTGGTGGCCTGTGCCCTGGTGGCCCTGGGCAAGAACGCGCCCGGACACTTCTGGGACAACGCCTTCGCCGAGATCAACGAGCCCTTCTCCTACAAGGTCTTCCTGGTGGGCATCTTCGCCGGCTGGCCGGCCCTGGAGGTGCTGCTGACCGTGGCCCGCCGCACCTTGCAAGGGCGGCGCCTGGGCGTGGCC
>DAIDJD010000086.1 GCA_027451505.1 candidate division FCPU426 bacterium | reverse complement strand
CTGGCCGTGGAAGTCGGGCTGGCCGTCGAGGTCGGGCTGGCCGTGGAAGTCGGGCTGACCGTCGAGGTCGGGCTGGCCGTCGAGGTCGGGCTGGCCGTCGAGGTCGGGCTGGCCGTGGAAGTCGGGCTGGCCGTCGAGGTCGGGCTGGCCGTCGAGGTCGGGCTCGCCGTCGAGGTTGGGCTGGCCGTCTGGGTAGGTGAATCCGTGTACGTAGGAGTATACGTGGTCGTCGGGCTGGCGGTCCAAGTCGGGCTCGCGCTTAGGGTCGGCGTGGCGGAATACGTCGGCGAGACCGAATAGGTCGGGCTCGCGGTGCTGGTCTGGGTGAAGGTCGGGGAAATCGTGAAGGTCGGCGAAATGCTGAACGTCGGCGAGATGGTCGGGGACACCGAATATGTCGGCGACACCGAGAAGGTCGGGGACACGCTGAACGTGGGAGTGATGGTGAAGGTGGGGCTGATGGTCGGGGATGCCGAATACGTCGGGGTCACGGTGGGCGTCCCGCACTCCACGACCTCGAGCGTCAAGCCCAGCACGTTCATCGAGGTCCCGTTGGGGTCGAAGGACTGCCCCAGGGTGTAGGGGCTGGTGGACCCGGGCAGGTAGTCATACAGGCCGGCGCCGAAAAGGGCCCCATGGTTGATCGTGAGGATGGGCTGCCAGATCCGCGCCACGCCGGCGCTGGCCGTGTAGGTCAACGCCAGGTTGCTGGAACTCTCTTCGGCCAGGATCTCGAGGATGCCGCTGGTGGCCTGGGACGGGGTGACGGTGTAGGTGATGTCCTGCGCGGTGTTGGCCCCGCCGGAATAGGAGTCCGACGACGACACCACGGATCCGCCGGTGCCTGGAGCCAACACGGCACAGGCGTTGGAGTAGCTGTAGTATTCCAGGGCCCCCACCTCGCTGAAGGAGGACGGGCCGTCCACCAGGAAGCTGCCCGAGGCCGCCGGGCCGGAAAGCCCGTAAATGTACACCTGGGCCGTGGTCGAACCGATGGCCGAGGAGGCCACCGCGGTCATGGTGGCCCCGGCGAAAGCGATGGACGTGAAGGTGATGGGCTGGGCGGTGACGACCACCGCGAAGAGCATGGCCCCGGTTCCCGAGTCGTTCAGGTTCACCGCGGTGGTGGTGAACCCACTGGGGCTATAGTTTTGGTAGGAAAGGTCGAGGATGCCGCCGTCCCCGCCGTAGGTGGGTTGGGCCCCCAAGACCGGGGTCAACAGCGCCGCCGCGACGAAGACGAGGAAGGCCGCCACCGGACGCAGGTTGGGTCCCAGCATACGGTCCCGATGGCGTCCACCCGGCCGGAAGATGCGTTCAATCCACTCCACAAGGTGCCCCGAAGTCACGGCAATACTAGGCTCAAACGGATGAACGCCCTTTCGTTTCCGATCGTGGAATTGTACCGGAAAAAAGCCCTACGCCATAGGACCATGGTGCGTGAGGGCATGGAGGCGGGCCAAACGTCGAATCCCACGGGGTCGGCAAGGGCCATCGTCCCTTCACGCAGGGTTTCCGAAAATAATGGCATGTCCTGGAATCCGGCACCCTTGGGCCGGCTCAGCCGGGCCAGGGTCCTTGGAACCTCTGCTCCTCCATGGGGAGGGCTCCGACCTCCCAACGCTCCAGCCATTCCCCAAGGCTGGGGGCGGTGCCCACCGGACACCATCCCAGGCTCGCCGCGAGCAGACCCAAAACCCGTTCAGGGCTCCAGCCCGCGGCCCGGTAGTCGGACACGGCGACGGAGCCGTGGCGTTTGGACAGGCGCGTTCCGTCCGGCCCCAGCAGCAAGGGCAGGTGCAGCCAGGCCGGTTCCCGCCCCCCCCAGGCCTCGGCCAAGGCGCCTTGGCGCGACGCGGAGCCCAAAAGGTCCGCTCCCCGCACCACCTCGGTGACGCCCAGATCCAGGTCGTCGAAGGCGCAGGCGAATTGGTAGGAGAAGGTCCCGTCGGCGCGCCGCACCACGAAGTCGTCCCTAAGCCCCGGCTGGGGTCCCCACAGAAGATCCTCGACGGGGCGGACCCGGTCCATGCGAAACCGCCAGGCCAAGGGCCGTCCGCCGCGCGTGGGCCCATTGCGGCAGTTGCCGGGGTAGAGCGGCTCCTCTTCCCCGTGCGGCGCGCTCAGGGACTCGGCCAGATCCCGGCGCGAACAGGAGCAGGGGTAGACCAAGCTCAAGTCCCTCAACCGTTCGAAGGCGGCCTCATAAGCGCTGATGCGGCCGCTCTGCGCCACGGGCCGCCCGTCCCAATGCAGTCCCAACCAAAGTAGGTCCGCCTCGATGGACTCACGGGACCCGGGCCGGATCCGGGCCGTGTCCAGATCGTCCCAGCGCAGGACCAAGGTCCCGCCCAGGGACCGGGCGCGAAGCCAAGCCACGAACGCGGTGCGCGCGGCCCCCAGGTGCAGGGATCCGGTCGGGGAGGGGGCGAAGCGGCCCCGGTATCCTTCCCTTCCCGGGGCACCGGGCCCGGGGCCCGCCGTCACCCCGTGGTCCCGTTGCCCCAGGGATTCCAATCCTCGAAGACGCCCGGGCGCACGTCCCGGCCTTCGGCATGGGCCGCGATTAGCTCATCCTGCACCGCCTCTGAGGAGGCGTCCTTGAGGAGGCCCTCGGACTCCATCCAGGCGATCTGGCGGCGGAAGGTCTCCACCAGGGGCACGGTGGTGGCGTAGCCCAGGTCCCGCACCGCAGCCGTGTTGTCGAAGATGGAGGGGAAACGGTAGATGTACTGGACGCCGACTGAACGTCGGGGCGCTTGCGCGTAGAGCCAGGAGCTGGGGATGTGGGCCAGCCGGGGCGGCGGGGCGCCCGCGGCCTTCGCCAGGGCGGCGAAAACCCCGTTCCAATCGGTGTGCTCGTCGCTGGTGGCGTGGTAGGCCCGGCCGTAGGCCTTGGGGTTCCCCAGGGAACCGACGAAGGCCGCCGCGACGTCGTCGACATGGGCGATGGCCCAGGCCGCCCGTCCATCGTCCATCACCACGACAGGAAGGCCCTTGCGCAGCCGGTCCACCGTGGAATCGTCGAACAAAAGGCCCGAGGCCGTGGCCCCCTCGCCGGTGGTGAAGCTGGGACGGATCACGGTGGCGTGGCCGTCCCGGCCCTCCCGCGCCAGCACGATGGACTCGATGCGCGACTTGTTGCGGCCGTAGTCGCCCACCGGCCGGTGGGGCTCGTCGTCGCGCGCGGGGAGTCGCGTGAGCGGCCCGCCGTAGACGCACACGGTGCTGCAGACCACGATTTGGCCGACGCGCCCGGCGCAGGCCCTCACCAGGGCCTCGGCCTGGGCCGGCGCGAAGGCCACCATGTCGATGACGGCGTCGGGCCGCTCCGCGTCCAGCGCCCGCGTCAACGCCGGCTCGTCGTTGCGGTCGCCCACGACCACCCGGACCGGGGCCGGCCCGCGCAGCGGGCTCTGGCCCCGGTTGAACAGGACCACCTCGTCCCCGCGCCGCCGCAGACGCTCCCGGATCGCGGTGGAGATCAGCCCGGTGCCGCCGATGATGAGGATCTTCATTCAGGCCTCAATTGTGGCCCCAGCCGGGCTGTCCGCCGCCCTGGGCGCCGTTGTTCCAGCCCCCGCCAGGATTGCCCGGATTGCCGGGTCCGCCGTTGCCCGGGCCCGCGCCCTGGCCGCCCTGGTCTCCGTGGCCGCCGCCTCCCTGGCCGTCACGATTCCAGCCTCCGCCCTGGTCCCCATGGTTGCGGCCTCCCTGGCCCGCGTGGTCCCAGCCGCCGCCCGGCCCGCCGTGTCCGGGCCCTTTCGGCCCCCGGTTCCCCCGGTTCCAGGCCGCGTTCGGTCCCCGCCGGATGTTCCACTTCTGCACGGCGTGGAATTGGCGCGCGTGGGCCCAGCCCCGCCGGGCGGCGAAGCCCGGACGGTGGAAAGCTCCCGGACGCCTATACCCGTACCCATGCCAGTAGAAGGGATGCCCCAGACGGCGCCAGCGGGCCACCTCGGCGGGCCGCAGGTGCCACCACCCCGTCTCGAAGCGCAGGTTGACGCAGTCCACGATCTGGTCGTCGTTCCAATTGAGGGAGTTCCAGTTCCATTCGTCCCTCGGGTATCCGTGAAAGCCGACGTAGATCGAACCGTAGGGCCCGCCCAGGTTGGCCGAGAACAGGTTCGGCCAATAGAAGATGCCCGGTCCCAGGCCGAAATTCGTGCAGATCGCGCCCCAGGACATACCGCTCAGGCGCAGGCTGGCCACCAGCCCGGGGGCGCAGCCGGCCCGGTTGGCCACATAGAAGACCACGGGCAGTTGCTGATAGGGTATGCCCTGTTCCTCGAAGCCCCAGACCTCGTCCTCGGGGACCCCGTAGAACCCGGCCACGCCGGCGACGTAGTCCTGCTCATCCTCGTCCGGCGCAGGTCCGGCGATGTCCCCCGAAGGCGGCACGCCTCCGGCCTCGTAGACCCCATCCCCCTGGCCCGGTCCGCCCTGGTAGGGCGACCCCACGTTGGGCGAGGTGTCGAACTCGATCTGGGAGACCACCCCCCGGTCGAGGACCCGGCGCACACCCTCGTCCAGGACCACGACCTGGTCCGGGGTCTCCTGGAGGACCTGCCCCATGATGACGCTGCCGTCGTTCAACACGACGGTGTCCTCGGCCCGCAGCGCCCCCCCTGCCAGCGTCAAGAGTGCGGCCAACACCGCCGCGTGGATGCCTCGCATGGTCCCTCCCTTGTGTGTGGGCCCGTTTCGCCCTAAAGCGTGTCGTCCGAGCCTTCGTCCCCGGCCGGAGCCGTGGTGATGGTCAGCACCCCATGCCTGACCGTGCCCATCAACGGGAAGCGGTTGCGCCCCGCGTAGTCGCCGTCCTTGCCGCGCTGGGCCACGCTGAGCGTCCACGCCCCCGGGGCCCCGTAGCGCCTGAGCCGATAAACCGCCGCCCCCGCGTCCGGGTCGGAATACACCGTGGTGAAGTCCAGGCGGCCCGGACCGAATCCCAATCCGGTCAAGGAACCGTCCAGGGTCTCGAAGACCTTGGTGTCGAACCCCATCGGGTCGCCGTCGTCGTCCGTGCCGTCGTCGGCCAATGCCGTCTCGATCAAACGCCCTTCCAACCCGCCCAGGGGACCTATGGCGATGCTCCCGCTGATCCAGGCCGGCAGGTCCTCATCATCCTTGGAGAACCACTGCACCTTGATGTCCTCCAATTTCACGACCCGAACCGCGGCCGCGACTTGGCCGGACGGCAGCGGATCCGCGGAAACCACAGCCGGGGCCAGCAGGGCCAGGGCCGCCCAAAGAATGCATCGAGGGGCTCGCATCGGGACATTCTTACCTAAAATAGACGCCGCTCCCAGGTGAAAAAGTTCATCACCTTGGATGGAAAACGCGGATCCCAAGGCCGGATCCAAGACCACGCGGAGCCGGACCCTGACCCTGCGCGTGCCGCACCGCCTGGGTGAGGTCCCAAGCACCCAGACAACAGACGTCCCTTCCCGCGCCCGGTGCGTTGGCGATAGCCAGCTCGGGCCAGGCCTAAAAACGAATCCTGAAAGGCACCCGGACGGGACGCCGCCCAAATTTACCGCGCGCGCTGTGAATTTGCTTTTTGGGCAAAGCCTTCTAAAGCGCTCTGCAAGTCCCCACGACCCGGGAATAAATCCTCAGTTTTGGTCCGATTTCCCCTAAAATTGGGCTATGTCCCGCGCCGACCGCCTCCTGCGCCTCATGCAGGTCCTCAGGGCCCACCGCACCGCGATTTCCGGGGAAACCCTGGCGCGCGAACTGGGCGTTTCCCGGCGCACGCTGTACAGGGACATCGCCCTTTTGAGGGACCGCGGAGCCCGACTGGAGGGGGCCGCGGGTCTGGGCTATGTCCTCAAGCCGGACTTCACGCTGCCGCCGTTGAACTTCACCGAGGAGGAAGTGGAAGCCCTAGCGCTGGGAGGCCGCTGGGTGATGACCCAGGGGGACCGGCGCCTGGCTGAGGCCGCCCGGGAAGCGCGGGCCAAAATCCGGGCCGTACTCCCACCGGCGCGGCGCGACCTGCTTGAGTCCAGCGGGCTGTCCATCCCCGGAGGCCCCACGGCCCCGGGGAACGACGAGGTCATGGATCTGGTGCGGCAAGCCCTGCGCAAACGCCATAAGCTGCGCATCACCTACCGCGACTCCTCGGGAACCTCCACGGAACGGATCATCTGGCCCTTCCTGATGGGCTACTTCAAGGAAACACGGGTCGTGGCGGCGTGGTGTGAGGCGCGCCAGGACTACCGTCATTTCCGGGCCGACCGCATTATCGAAGCCGGCGTGCTGGAACAGACCTATCCCCGACCGCGCGAGAAACTGGAGCGGGAATGGCGCCTCCGCGAGGGCATCCCCACCCCGGAGGACTGAAGCCTGCTGACAGAATCCGTCACCGCCCTGGTGTACCTTGGGGTGCATGGGCCCGCCGCAGGGCCCGCCACCCCCACTCCGGAGCCCGCCATGTTCCAGGGCGCCATGCAGTTGCTCTATGTTTCCGACCCCTCCGCCAGCGCCAAGTTCTACACCAATCTTCTGGGCCAGCCGCCCCTGATGGTGTCCCCCCACATCGCCATCTTCGAGGCGGCCCCGGGACTCAAGCTCGGGCTCTGGTCCCGTTCCAAGGTCGAGCCGGCCGCCCCCGACGCCGGAGTCTCCTCGGACCTCTGCTTCGAGGTGCCCGACCCCGCCGCCCTGACCCAGTTGCATGCCCGGTGGGCCTCCCAAGGCGTGCGCATCGCCATGGCGCCGAAAACGATGTATTTCGGGGCGGTCAACTTCGTGGCCCTGGATCCCGACGGGCATCGCCTGCGCGTGAGCACGCAGGACGAGAAGTGACTGCGCGCCGGGCCGCTGCGCCTTTCAGGCGGCCCGGCGTCCAAAAATGCCGGAGCGGTGGCCGAACGCACCGATCCGAATGGGCCGGGGAAAGCCGCCGCCCAGCCGTAGGGGACTTCCGAAGGCGGGCTTTCTCCCACTTTAGAAACCATCGGACTTAAGGCACAATGCTGGCCACGGACCCGTAGCTCAGTTGGTTAGAGCAGGCGACTCATAATCGCTTGGTCGCAGGTTCAAGTCCTGCCGGGTCCATAGCTTTCAATTGGCCGAAGCTCCCAAATGCTTTTGTGCCACAAGCACTTTCAGGACCGGCCTTTCGGGGGCCTTAAGACCGCTCACGCGGCCCTTGGGTCTTCGAAGGGCCAAAGTGTCCTATTAGTGTCTTACTCCCGGCCACCGCGCCTGTATCCGTTTGTGCCGCAAGCATTTTGCCGACCCTGAATTTGGCGGCGGCCTTTGGGACCCCTTACGCGGTCTTCTGATCCTCAGCGGAACCGGTGTCATAGAACTGCCTCACCCGTTCCAATGCGGCCTTCCGGTCTTCCGTGTCCACCCGGTCATAGCGCCTCAGCATGGCGTCGGTCTTGTGCCCGCTGATGGACATGATGGTCGAAGTGGCTACCCCGGCCTTGCGCAGGTTCGTCACGGCGCAATGCCGAAGGTCATGGAAGCGAAAATTCTCGATGCCCGCCCTGGCGCAGGCCGAATTGAAGGCCGTCTTGACCGAGGCGATGCTCCGTCCCTGATGGGCGAACACGTAGGGACAGCGCAAGACCCTTGGGAAAGCCACCAAGTCCGCCACGAAGCGCTCGTCCAGCGGCACTTCCCTCGCTTGGTTGGTCTTGGTGTCCTCCCCAGCCAGGCGTATGACCCCCTTCTTCAAATCCACCTGTTCCCAACGCAGCCC
>DAIDJD010000085.1 GCA_027451505.1 candidate division FCPU426 bacterium | reverse complement strand
GGGCCAGGGCCGCGGGGTCGGGATCCGCGCTGCCGGCCAACTCCTTGAGGAGCCTCCGGCGCAGCGGCTCGGACTTCGCCCATTGCCCGGAGGCCTCATAGGCGTCCGCCAGGCGTCCCGCGGAGGCCATGGCATCGTCGCTGTGGGGGCCCAGGGAACGGTCGAAGCCCCTCAAGGCCCTCCGGAACACGGCCACGGCGTCGGAGAGGCGGCCCTGCTGCTCGTAGAGCGTCCCCAGGTAGTCGAGGGTGTAGGCCGCCCGGGGATCGTTGGGATCGAAGCCCTGGGCCAGGAACAGCGCCTTCAGGAGCACATGTTCCGCGCCCACGAGGTTCCCCGCGCGCTGGTCCACCACGGCGGCCCGGACCTCGGCGTTCCAATCCGCGCCCGAGTCCGCGCGCAGGGTCGGAGCCGTCAGGCACAGGAGCGACAGCAGCAGCAGGGCTCTTTTCATGGCGTTTCCCGGGGAGGGGTTCGGTACAAGAGCATGAAGTGTAGCACCGGGGCGGGGCCCTTGGAAGGCCCGCGGGGTCAACGCAGGGAGACGACCTCCCAGCCCCTGCGGATCGCCTCGGTTTCGAGGCGCGGGTCCGGGTCCACGGCGACGGCGCGCCCCACCCGCTCCAGAAGGGGCAGGTCGTTGGCGCTGTCGCTGTAGAACACGCATTCGGCCAGGGAACCCCCGAAGGAGCGCAGGTACCCTTCCACATGCGCCACCTTGCCCTCCCGGAAGCACGGCTCCCCCAGCGGCGCGCCCGTGGGCCGCCCGCCGCGGGTCTCGATTTCGGTGGCCAGCAGGCGCTGCACCCCAAAGAGCCGCGCGAAGGGCTCGGTGACGAAGCAGTTGGTGGCCGTCACGATCGCGGTGCGGTCGCCCGCGCAGGCGTGCGACCGCACCAGTTCCGGCGCCTTCGATTTCACGGCTCGGGCCGCGGGGCTGGCCATGAATTCCCGGCGCAGGTCCAGCAGGTCGGCGTAGGGCAGCGCGCCCAGAGGGGCCAGGGAGAACCTCAGGAAGGCGTCCATGTCCAGCCGCCCGGCCCGGTAGTCGGCGTAGAAAGCGTCGTTGCGCGCGCGGTAGCGCGCGGCTTCCACCCTGCCGCGGTCGCACAGGAACTCGCCCCAGGCGTGGTCGGAATCGAAGTCCAGGAGGGTGTAGTCGAGGTCGAACAGCGCGACGCGTCTCACGGGGGCCAAGCTCAGGCCCGGGTCGTCCGCGCCGGGTCGAAGGCGCGCGCCTCGGGCGGGATCGGCTCCCCGAGCGCGGAGGCCGCCGCGGCCTCGGCGGCCAGGGGCAGCAGGAGGATCCCGCGGCGGTAGGCGCCCAGGGCCAAATGGAGCCCCTCGACCGGCCCCGCCCCCAGGACGGGCCACCCGTCGGGTGTGGCGGGCCTGAGCCCGGCCCAGGTGCGGGTCACCTCGCAACCGCGCAGGTCCGGCGCCGTCTCGAAGGCGCCCTGCAATAGGTATTCCAAACCCTCGGCCGTGACGCGCTTGTCGAAGCCGACGGTTTCGACCGTGGCGCCCACCAGGAGGCGGTCCGCGCCCCGGGGCACCAGATAGACGTTCTCGGCGTGGAGCGGCACCTCCGGCAGCAGGCGCGGCGGGACCCTCAGTTCGAGCATCTGCCCCTTGACCGGAAAACCGCGCAGGGTTCCCCAATCCGCCAGCCCCTCCAGCAGGCCCTGGGCCCAGGCGCCGGCGGCCACGACCAGCCGGGGGGCCCGGTGGATGGCGCCCCCCGCGACCTCGACGTTCCACGCTCCCCCGTCCCGGGACAGGCGCGTCACCTCCGCCCCGACCGTGAGGCCGACCCCGGCGCGGCGGCAGGCCTCCTCCAGGGCCGCGCCCAAGGCCTCGTTGTCGACCCAATGGTCGCCGTCGGCGAAGAAGGCGCAGCTCACCCGCGGCCCCAGGAGCGGGAAGCGGGCGGCGAGGGCCTCACCCTCCAGGCGCGTGACCCGCCCGGCGCGGCGCTTCTGCCAAAGGTACTTCGCCTCCAGTCGCCGTTCGAAGCTCGCCCCAAAGGCGAGGTGCAGGCAACCGTCGGGGCGGTACCCGAACCCGCGCCCGGTGGCGGCCACGACCTGCGCCGCGAAGGCCGGCCACCGGTCCCGGCTCGCCAAGGTCGCGGCGAAATAGGCGTCGTCCTCGAGGGCCTCGCTCTGGGCGCCGATCATCCCGGCCGCGGCGAAGCTCGCCTCGGAGGCGAAGGCCGCGGCGCGCTCCAGGACCCGCACGCCGAGCCCCCTGCGGGCCAAGGTCCAGGCCGTCCCCAAACCCCAAAGGCCGCCTCCCACAATCACCACGTCGCAGTCCACGCGCTCCCCCATCTCAAGCCTCCGGGCCGCGGACCGGATCCGGCCCGTGCGCGGGCTCGGCGGCGTCCTCGGCGGCGCGCAGCAGGTCCTCGCTGGGCGCGGGGGGCTCGGGCACGGCGCCCGGCACCGGGGCGGTCTCCCGCGGTTCCGGGGCGGACCGCGCCGGGCCGCGCCGGCCCTCGGGCTTGGGCTGCTTCACCTCGCGCGGCTCAGCGCCGTCGAGGACGTAGGTGCGGTCCAGGTAGAGCAGCCCCCGGCGGGGGGAGTACCCGAAAAGCTCGGCGTAGCGCGCCCAGGCCACCAGGGTGTTGAACTGCTGGACCGGATGCTCCCCCGGCAGCATGCGCGCCAGCCGCTCGAGGGCCTCCTCGCGCCGCAGGGCCCGCTCCGGGGAGGCCCCGATGCATTCCGCGAATTCGGAGAAAAGCCTCAATTCCTGGAACCTCAGGTTGAGCAGGACCTTGCGCCCGTTGACGTCGGACTTCAGCAGCCGGCGGCCGACCTCGGTCAGTTCGGCCTGGTCGGAGGGGGTGACCACGAGCCCCAGGATCTCTGCGGCCTTCACCACCAGCACCACGGCTTGGTACTCGCGCCGGGTCTCGGCCGCGAAGTCGAAGATGTCGAGCTTCCCCCCCCGGTCGTCGAGCGCCTCAAGCAGC
>DAIDJD010000084.1 GCA_027451505.1 candidate division FCPU426 bacterium | reverse complement strand
CGCTCCTTGCGGTTGAGCCAGACCACCTGCCCGGCCACGTAGCGCCCCTCTTCGACCTCGTCGGGCGCCTGGTAGAACGTGATGGGCTCCCCCAGGGGGTTGCGGGTCCACAGCTTCTTGTCCTTGCGGCCGGCGTTGCGGTTGACCACCGTCCAGGCCGCCTCCAGGATGCGCTGGGTCGAGCGATAGTTCTGCTCGAGCTTGATGACCTTCGCGTCCGGGAAGTCCTTCTCGAAATCGAGGATGTTGCGGATGTCGGCGCCGCGGAAGCGGTAGATGCTCTGGTCGTCGTCGCCCACCACCGCGAGGTTGCGGGTGCCCCCGGACAGGAGCCGCACCAGGCGGTACTGGACCGGGTTGATGTCCAGGTACTCGTCGACCAGGAACCATCCCAGCCGCGCGCGCCAGCGGTCCAGGACCCCGGCCCCGTCGGAGAGCAGGCGCACGCTGTGCGCGATCAGGTCGTCGAAGTCCATGGCCTGGTTGGCCTTGAGCTTCCCCTGATAGAGCCGGTGCACCTCGGATGCCAGGCGGTCGTTCTCCCCCTCCGCGCGCTCGGCGTGGCCTTCCGCGTCCAACCCGAGGTTCTTGGCCTGCCCGATGCGCCACAGCAGGGCGCGGGCCTTGACCTGCTTCTCGTCGATGCGCAGCTCGTGCATGCATTCCTTGACGAGGCGGGTCTGGTCGTCCTCGTCGAAGATGCTGAAGTCCCGGCGGAAGCCCAGCAGCGGGGCCTCCTGGCGCAGGAAGCGCACGCAGAAGCTGTGGAAGGTGGAGACGAACATCCCCCCCACGGCCTCGCCCCCCACCAAGCGCGCCAGGCGGTCCTTCATCTCCTGGGCGGCCTTGTTGGTGAAGGTCACCGCCATCGTCGAACGCGGATCCACCCCCCGCTCGCGCAGGAGCCAGGCCACGCGCGTCGTGATCACCCGGGTCTTGCCCGAGCCCGCGCCGGCCAGGATGAGAAGGGGCCCTTCGCCGTGCGTCACCGCCTCCCGCTGCGGCGGGTTCAGGCTGGCGAGATCGAGATCGGTGGTGCGCGGACCCATGGGCCCTCTAGAAACGCGCGAGGCAGGCCGCCGGGCCCGTTTCCGGACCGACGCCTGCCTCAAAAAAAATATTTATTTTTTTCAGTACCCGTCCATGCGCCGCCGCAAAGCCGCGTCGTCGCGGTCCAACCAATACCCGGCGTCGTCGCTCACGTCAAGGTCGGACATATAGGCCCGCTTGAGGTAGTCGAGCAGCCCCACCACGGTGCGGTGCAGTTCGCTGCCGCCGATGCTGGTCTGCATGCTGGCGCTGGATTGAAGCAGGCGTCCCAGACGGCGGCCCTGCGGCGGGGACGTTGGCTCCCCCGGCCCGAAGTCCCCCAGGCGGGTCAGCACGCCGGCCTCGTCGAAGGTCAGCCAAAGGGGATCGGTCTGCGGATGGACAAAGACCTTCAACCCCGCCAAGGCCAAGGGAGGCGCGAGCGTGACGCCCCTCCCCGGTCCCGTCGGGCGGCCTTCGCCCCGGTCGAGCAGGTCCACCGGCCAGGAATGGGCCGCGGCGATGTCCTGGAAATCCTCACGCAGCCTGGGAAGGCCCGCCGGGTCGTCCAGGGTTCCGCCGTAACGCAGGGTCACCTTCATGCCCGCCTCCTCCTTCCTTAAAGGAAGAGCTTGCCTCGGGCTAGGATAGCACAGCCGCCGCCAAAAGGAAGGGGATTCAACTCCCCGTGCTCTCGTAGCTTTCGAAGGCCTTGTCCCAGACCCACCAAGCCAGCGCCACCATCAGCGCAGCCGCGACCGGCGGCCCCAGGATCGCGGCGGTCCAGGGCAGCCTCCCGGCCAGGGCCCCGGCCGGGAGGAAGGTCGCCACGGCCAGGGGGGCCAGGGTCAGCATCAGGGCCTGGACCACCCAAGGATAGACCGGCAGGGGGTAGCGGCTGCTTTGGAGCAGGGTGTTGACCAGCCAATAGAGCTGGAAGTACCCGCCCTGGATGCTGACCGTGGCGGCCCCGGCCAGGACCAGGAGGGAGGTGTGCACCAGGCAGCCGCAGGCCACCCACAGGGGCAGCCCCAGCAGGGCCCAGGGGCTGAATCCGGCCAGGTGCCCGAAGGCCAGGGTCAGCGCCAGGCCCCCGCCCAGGTTCCCGAAGGCGTGCAGTTCGGGGCTCGTCACCAGGTAGAAGGGCAGCGCCCGCACCGGGTAGACCAGCAGGCGGTCGAACTGGCCCCGCACGATGTAGACCGGGGCCATCCAGATGTGGTTGAAGAACAATTCGCTGGCGCCCTGGACCATGGCCGTGAGTCCATAGAGGACCCCGATCTGGTCGGGCTTCCACCCGGCCAGGGTGCCGCCGGAGGCGTTGAGGACCACCCACAGAAGGCCCAGGCTGGCGGCCTGCATGCCCAGGGACCCCAGGAGCCCCAACGCCAAGTCGACGCGGTACTCCAGGCGGGTCTGCAGGGTGGTCTTGAAGGCGCGCCACAGCACGCGCGGTTCGCGCACGGGCCTCAGCCCCCCTGGATGGTGAGGTGGCGCCGGATGAGGTGGAAGCTCAGCCGGGAAACCGCCATGAGCCCCAGGCCCCAGGCCGCCTGGGACGCCAGGGCCCTCCAAGCCCCGGCCCCGGCCACCCGGCCCAGCCAGATCGCGCAGGGCGTGTAGACCACGTGGCGGAAGGGCAGCCACCGCGCGAACGCGCCCAGGAGCCTCGGGTAGAGGTCGATGGGGGCGAAGATGCCGCTGAAAGCGGTGTGCAGGAACATGCGGGTGGTGAAGGGCCCGTAGTTGCTGTGGGTGGCGAAGATGCCCTGGATGAACAGGAAGCCCAGGTGGAACTGGATGAAGAACGCCAAGCCCAGGCTCACCCCCGCCTCCAAGGCCGCCGCGCCCGAGGCCGGGGCCATGGCGCGCCCCAGAGCGGCCCAGGCGACCCCGACCACCGCCAGGGCGAAGACCGACTGGAAGACCACGTCGCTGAGGCTCTGCCAGAAGAACAGCCAGGCGTAGTCCACCGGCTTGAGCAGGTCCGTGGCGATGAGGCCCTCGCGGATGCGGTCCCCGACGTAGCGCTCGAAGGCCACGTTCATGGCGAAGTTGACCCCGAAGGCCAGGGCCAGGTAGGCGAAGAAACCCGGCGCGCGCGAGGGGCCCAGGGCGCGGCGCCACACCAGCACGGTGAAGGCGTAGCCGGCCCCCGTGGCCAGCAGGTTCATGGCGACGGAGGCGCTGTATTCCAGGTGGGCGGCGAGGGCCCGGCGGAAGTAGGCGGGATAGGCCCGCCAGCCGCCCGCCCGCGCCGCGCTCACGGCCGTCCCCCCTCCCGGCGGGTGTAGATGCGGCGGACGACCTCCTCGACCTCGGCGCGCTCGAAATCGAGCTCGGCCACCGCCGACCCCGCCAGGAGCAGGGAGGCCGCCCGGTTGAGCCCGGCGACGGACTCGGAGGCCAGGCAGACCCGCGCCGGCCCCCACTCGACGACCCTCAGGCCCTCCCCGGAGGCCAACTCGCGCAGGCGCGCCTCCTCGGCCGGGCCCAGCGGGCGCTCAAGTTCGGCGACCAGCCTCCGCTCCCGGGCGAAGGAATCCTCGAAGGACTGGAGGCTCCCGTCGAAGAGCAGCCCGCCCTTGTCCAGCAGCACCACCCGGGAACAGGTCTCGGTGATGTCCTTGAGGTCGTGGGTGGTGAGGATGAGGGTCGTGCCGAATTCGCGGGCGAACCAGCGGATGAGCTCGCGGGCCTGCTGCTTGGCGATGACGTCCAAGCCTATGGTCGGCTCGTCCAGGAAGGCCAGCTCGGGCGCGTGCAGCATGGCCGCCCCCAGGTCGCAGCGCATGCGCTGGCCCAGGCTGAGCTGGCGCACGGGCGACGGGAGCAGGCGCTCCAGGTCGAGCGCCCCGACGATCTTGGGGTAGGTGCGGGCGAAGACCGCGTCCGGGATCGCGTACATCTCCTTCAGCAGGGTGAAGGTCTCCCGGACCGGGATGTCCCACAACAATTGGGGCTTCTGGCCGAAGACCACGCCGATGCGGGCGGCCAAGCGCCGGCGCTGGCGCCAGGGGTCCAGCCCGAGGACCTCGAGGCGGCCGGCGCTGGGCGAGAGGATGCCGCAGAGCATCTTGACGGTCGTGCTCTTGCCGGCCCCATTCTCCCCGATGAGGCCCACCTGCTCGCCCCGTTCCACCCGGAAGCGGAGGTCCCGCACCGCCGGGACCACGACGCGTTCGCTGTTGAACACGCCCTTGAAGGCACCCCAAAGCCCCGGCTGGCGCACGCGGCGGTGGTAGTCCTTGGAGAGGCCCTCGGCGAGGACCGCGGGGGCGTCCACTCAGGCCTTGTGCAGGAGCAGGGACTTGAGGTAGCGGGTCTCGGGCGCCCCCAGCAGGCGGGGATGGTCCCAGGCTTGGCCCGGGCGGGCCATTTCCCTCAGCGTGGCCGGGGCGTCCAGGGCCGCCGCGTGCACCGCCTCGGCGAAGCGCTCCTCGTCCAAGGCCCCGGTGCAGCTGCACGTCAGCAGCAGCCCGCCCGGCATGAGCAGGCGCAGGGCCCTCAGGTTGATCTCCCGGTAGCCGCGCAGCGCGCCCCCCACGGCCTCCCCGTCCTTGGCCATGGCCGGGGGATCCAGCACGACGAGGCCGAAACGGCGCCCCTCGGCCTCCAGGGAGCGCAGCCGTTCGAAGGCGTCGACCGCCTCGAAGGCGCAGCCCTCGGCGCGGTTGAGGCGCGCGTGGCCCCGCGCCAGTTCCAGGGCCTCGGCGCTCCGCTCCAGCCCCAGCACCGAGCGCGCGCCCCCCAGGGCCAGGGCCACGGAGAAGGCCCCGCTGTGGCAGAACACGTCCAGGCAGTCCCGCCCCGAGGAGAGGGTCCGCGCCAGGACGCGGGCGGGGCGCTGGTCGAGGAAGAAGCCGGTCTTGTGGCCGGCGAGCACGTCCGCGGTGAAGTGCAGCCCGTCCTCGGTGAAAGGGACCCGGCGCAGGAAGTCCTCGTCGAGCCCGGGGGCGTGGACCACCCCGGAGGAGGGCTCCAGCCCCTCGCGGGCCCGGGCGGCGGGGTCGCTGCGTTCGATGAGGGCCTTGGTCCCCTCAAGGGCCTTCAGGAAATCCAGGATCACGCCGCGGCGGCGCTCCATGCCCTCCGTGTGGATCTGGAAAACCAGCACGCCGTTGTAGTCGTCGACCACCAGCCCGGGCAGCCAGTCCCCCTCGGCGTGGACCAGGCGCCGCGCCGCGCCGGGTTCGCGCCGGCCCCGCGCCGCGACGGCCTGGGCGAGCCGCGCGCCCAGCAAGGTCTTGGCGTCGGTCTCGGGGGGGAATTCCCCGTGGGGCGCCAGCATCCGGAAGCACAGGTTGGAGCGCGTGTTCACGAAGCCCACGCCCAGGGGCCGGCCCTTCGACGTCTTCAGGCGCGCCAGGGCCCCGGGACCGGGGTCCTGCTGCTTGAAGTCGATCTCGTTGCGGAAGGCCCAGGCCGAGCCGGAGGCGATGCGGCGCTCCTTGCCGGGCTTGAGGCTGTATTCGGGTAGGTTGTCCATGCCGGCATTGTACGGGCCGGGGGGCCCCAAGAGAAGCGCAGTTTTCTAATGTTTATTCGTTTAAATGAATGAACCCGCCCGGCCCCTTCGGCGCCCCGCGGGCGGACCTGCTTCGGGGACGGCCTTGGGCTTCAGGATTCCCGAGCCAGGGCCCCGGAAACCCGCACCAATTGGCCCGCCAGCTCGTCGACCCGGCCCTTGATCGCGGGGTCGGACACGCCGCCTTCGTTGAAGTGGGACTTCCCCAGCGCGTAGACGAAACGCGGCAGCACGATGCAGCGGAAGTCCAGCATGAGGCTGTTGGCCAGTCCCAGGGGGGCCATGTAGGCGGCCTGCCCCCCGGCCGAAAGCAGGAATCCCACCACCTTCTCGGACAGGGAGCGCCCGACCAGTTCCACCAGATTCTTGAGCGCGGCGTTGACGTCGTAATTGTAGATCGGGGCCGCCAAAAGGGCGCCGTCGGCGTCCCGGAAGCGCGCCGCCAGGGACGCCACCGCCGGGTGGTCGGCGCACCCGGGGCTTCCGCACAGCGGCAGGTCGTGCTCGCGCAGGTCCACGAAGTCGCATTCGTGGCCCAGGCCCAGGATGCGGGCCTCCGCCGCGCGCGCCAGGGCGGCGCTGGTGCTCTGGGGGCTGAGGCTGCCGGACACCACGACGAAACGCATGCGCACCTTAATGTGGGGACTCGGGTCCGAGTCGGGAAAGGGGGCGGCTTCAGGCCGCCGGTAGGGCTAAATCGACCCCTCGGAAGGCGGCGTCCCCTGCCGGGCGCAGCCAGCAGCGGGCCTCCCGACAGCGGCCCCCGCGCACCGACACGATGAGGTAGAGCACGCCCTCCCAACTGCGCTCCAGGTCCGTGGGGCTGGCGTCGGCGGGGTGGTCGGGGTGGCTGTGGAAGTAGCCCAGCACGTCCAGGCCGCGGCGCCGCGCGTCGCGCTCCGCCTCAAGCTGCCCGCGTGGATCGAGCAGGTATCGGTCCCGCGCCCTTCCGGATTCGGCGTTGGCCACGGGCCGGGCCTCCAGGACCTCGACCGGCTCCCCGCCGCGCCCCAGGAGCACGCCGCAGGCTTCGTTCGGGTAGCGGGCCTCGGCCTCGTCGCGCACCGCCGCCCAGGCGGGCCCGGAGAGGACCGCGCGCTCCGCCGTCAAGGCCGGGCGCTCCCCTCCAGGAACGCCACGCCCCGTACTCGCGGGCCGTCCTGGCGGGAAACCAGGAACTCGCCGCCCACGGGGGCCGCGTCGAGGCCCAAAAGGTAGGCGTTGGTGCCGGGGCGGTCCACGGTGAAGCTGGCCAGAGGCCGCGGGGCGGCCCCCGGCGCGGCGCGCTGCCACAGCACGTAGGACCCGCCCACGGGGTTCGGGGCCAGTCCCGCGCAACGGAGGTAGGCCCGGTCCTTGTCCGGCGCCACGACCAGAACCCCGGAGCCGGCGCGGCCGGCCACGGCTCCCAGCCGCACCCGCACGGCGCGGGGATCGTCCAGCACGGCGCGCACGCCATCGACCAGGGCGGCGCCCCCCCCGTTCTGCGGAGCCTTCAGGCGCGCCAAAGCGGCCAGCGCCACCAGGGTCATCGCCAGACCCAGCGCGGCGAAGGCCGGTCCCAGAACCATCCAGAAGCGGGGCCATCCGCCCACCAGGGCGGCGCTCCGACAGGGGGGGGAGCTGGGGTCCTCGCCCAGACGCGCCAGAACCTTGTCGCAAAGCCCCGGCGGCGCTTCGCGCTCCTCGGCGCACAGGCCCAATGCCTCTCCCACCTGCAGGTAATCCCGGACCTGCTCGCGGCAGGGGGGGCAGTCGCTGAGGTGGCGCCGAACCTTGTCGCGCTGGTCCTCGGGCAGCCCTTCCATGGCGAACTCGACCAGGACCTCGCATTCGGGGCAATGCGTGAGGCCGAGGCGGTGCGCCAAGCCGCGGATCACGACTCGAACCCGGGCGTGCGCGCCAGGGCCTCCTCGGGGTCCCGGAACACCTGGGCCAGGCGCTGGATGGCGTCACGAAGACGGGTCTTCACCGTGCCCACGGGCTCCTCCAGGATGCGCGCCATCTCCTCGCGGGTGTGGCCCCCGTAGTAGGCCAGTTCCACGACCTGGCGTTGGCGTTCGGGGAGGCTCTTGAGCGCCTCCTCCAGCCGCATCCTCTGCCAGGGGCTGACCCCCGTCCGCGGGCTGGGCAGCGTCGCGGACACCACGTTGTCGAGCACGCTCGTGACCGCGGAACCCCGGGCCCGGGCCCGGCGCAGGGAATCGATCGCGCCGTGGTGGGTCATGGTCAGCACCCAACTGGAGAAGGCCCCTCTCTGCTCCTCGAAGACCGAGGCGTGGCGCCAGACCTTGAGGAAGACGTCCTGGGTGACCTCCTCCGCGGCCTCGGCGCTGCGCAGGATGCGGAAGGCCAGGCTGTAGACCGGGCGCGACCAGCGACCCATGAGCTCGCTGAGCGCCTCCTGGTCCCCGGCCGCCACCCGGCGCATCAGGGCACGGTCGCGCGAACGCTCCTCCTCGCGCCGG
The DNA here is from genome assembly GCA_027451505.1 of candidate division FCPU426 bacterium. GTDB lineage: Bacteria > Oederibacteriota > JAJYGY01 > JAJYGY01 > DAIDJD01 > DAIDJD01. Next base: position 12,872 of record DAIDJD010000084.1, on the reverse strand, counting down.
GCGTCCCGGGCCTGGAGGGCGTCGGCCCCTTCCGCGGGCTCAGCGGGGGGCATCATCAAGGGTAGCACCGCCGATGCATTCATCGCCGTCATAGAACACGGCCGCCTGGCCGGGCGTGAGCGCCCGCTGCGGCTCGTCGAAGAGGATGTCCCAGGAGCCGCGCTCCCCGGGGGAAACCACCGCCGGCGCGGGCGCGTGTCCGGAACGCACCTTGACCCGGCATCGGAAAGGGCCCGTCGGCCGAGGCCCGGGATCCCGGGTGAAGCTGGCCCCGGAACCGCGCGCGCGGCGCCCGTAAAGCTCTGGCTCGGGACCCACCACCACGGCGTTGCGCTCCCGGTCCAGGCGCACGACATAGAGCGGCTCGGATCCGGGCAGGCCCAGGCCGCGGCGCTGACCCACGGTGTAGAAGGCCAATCCCTCGTGGGACCCCACCACCGTTCCGTCCAAACGGACCATGGGCCCGGGATCGCGGCACTCCGGGGCGTAGGCCTTGAGCACGGCGGCGTAGTCCCCGCCGGGCACGAAGCAGATGTCCATGCTTTCGCGCTTGTCCGCGGTCGGCAGGCCCAGGTCCCTGCTGTTCTTACGCACGTCGGCCTTGGCGAGTTCGCCCAAAGGGAACATAAGACGCGCGAGTTGGGGCTGGGTCAGCCGGTACAGGAAGTAGGTCTGGTCCTTGGAGGCGTCGCGCGCTTTCAAGAGGCGGAACACCCCGTCGGGCGCCTCCTCGACGCGCGCGTAGTGCCCGGTGGCGAGCTTGTCGCAGCCCAGACCCTCCGCCGCCTGCAGCAGGGGCCCGAACTTGAGGCGGTCGTTGCAGGCCACGCAGGGGTTGGGCGTGCGGCCGGCCCGGTATTCGGAGACGAAGGAGGCGATGACCTCCTCACGGAAACGCTCCTCGTAGTCGAGGACGTAGTGCGGAATCCCCTGGGACCGGGCCGCAGCGCCGGCATCGCCGATGTCCTTGGCTCCGCAGCACGAACGGCTCTGGACCGGCCCCCCGGACCCGGTGCCGCAGGACGCCGCGGCGAAGGCGGGATGCGCGTCCTGCCAAACCTTCAGGGTGACCCCCAGGACCTCATGCCCCTCCGCGGCCAGGGCCGCGGCGGCATAGGAGGAGTCCACCCCGCCGGACATGGCCACGAGGATGCGGCGGCGCTGGACCGTTCCCGCCGGGGCGGGCGCAAGCTGGGGAAGGGCGGGCGTTGTCATGGCAGCGCCATCATACCCGGGGATGGGCCCGGGACCAAGCCGGAACCGGGATCGCGCCCTTGAACCCGCGGGCCCGCGGGTCTATAATTGAACTCCCCGCGTGGATCCCCGCTCCCTGGAGTCGCTCATGAAACGTTTCACCGCCGCTGTCGCCGGATGGGCCATCGTTTTCGGTCTTTCCGCCGCGGCCCTGCCCCTTTTGGCTGATGGATCGTCCGTTTCGGCGGGCGCAACGACCCCCACGGCCTCGGCCACCCACCACAGCAAGAAGGTGGCCCGGGCCAAGCCGGATCCGGCCACCAAGAAGATGATGATGGCCAGCGACTGCTTCACCTGCCACGCCGTGGACCACAAGGTCATCGGCCCCGCGTACCGGGACGTCGCCAAACGCTACCGCAACACGCCCGGGATCGTGAACAAGCTGGTGGCCAAGGTCAAGAACGGCGGCTCGGGCAACTGGGGCGCTGTGCCCATGGCGGGCCATCCGCAGCTCAGCGACGCCCAGATCCGGGCCATGGTCAAGTGGGTGCTGGCGCAATAGCCCCCGCCACCCTCCCCAAAATAAGGAAGCCGGGCCAGGCGGCCCGGCTTCTTTTTTTTTCCACAGGTCCCGGCCGGCGTTCCCGGGTCAGGCGCCCCCCAAACCGGCGCCCCGGGAGCTGGCCTCGGCGTGGTCGTGCCGGGGGATGCGCCCGGCGCGGTGGCTGAGGCGCCCCGCCTCCACGGCCAGGCCCATGGCCCGGGCCATGGCCTCAGGATCCTGGGCCTGGGCCACGGCGGTGTTGCACAGCACCGCGTCCAGGCCAAGTTCCATGGCCTGGGCCGCGTCCGAGGCGCAGCCGAGCCCCGCGTCGCACACCACCGGGACGCGGACGCGGGCCTTGATCAGGCGCAGGTTCAGGGGGTTGAGCACCCCCTGCCCCGACCCGATCATGCTTCCCATGGGCATGACCGCGGCGGCGCCCTCGTCCTCCAGGCGCCGCGCCGTCACCGGGTCGTCGGTGGTGTAGGCCAGCACGGTGAACCCGTCGCGCACGAGTTCGCGGCAGCCCGCGACCGTCCCAACGACGTCCGGCCACAGGGTCTCCTGGTCGCTGAGCACCTCCAGCTTGACCCAGTCGGTCCCCAGAAGGTCCCGGCCCAGATCCGCCAGGCGGCGCGCCTCCCGCACGCTGTAGGCCCCGGCGGTGTTGGGAAGAAGGGTGAGCCGGGCCCGGTCGATGAAATCGAGGATGTTGGCGGCGCCCGGGGCCGCCAGGTCGTGGCGGCCCACCGCCAGGGTGACGATCTCGGTCCCCGAGGCCTGGTGGCAGCGGCGCATGTGCTCGAAGCTGGGGTAGCGGCCCGTGCCCAGGAGCAGGCGCGAGGTGAAGGCCCGGCCCGCGATCACCAGGGAGTCGGCGCCGGAGCCCCCCGCGATCATGCGCACGATCTCGACCCGATCGCCCTCCTTGAGCGCCCGCGCGGCGCGTTCCGCGCGCCGCACCAGTTCCCCGTTCAAGTCCACCGCCGCGGCCTCCGCCGCGATCCCGAGCCTCTCCAGGAGCCCCGCGACGCTCAAGGCGTCGGGAACGGACTCGTCCTTGCCGTTGACCAGGATGCGCATGGGTTCACTTCAGACGCTGGCAGCGGCCGCAGTACACCGTGGTCCGCTGCGAAACGACCGTCCTCTTGAGCGCGGCGCCGCAGCGCGCGCAGGGTTGCCCGGCCCGTCCGTAGGCCTTGAGCCGGTCCTGGTTCAAGCCGTGGCTGCCGTCGGCGCGCCGGTAGTCGCGCAGGGTGGTCCCCCCGGCGCCGAGGGCCTGATCCAACACCATCGCCACCGCGGCGTAGAGGCGGCGCAAGGCGCCGGGCCCCAGGCGCTCCAGCCGCTGGCGGGGATGCAGGCCCGCCTCGAAGCAGGCCTCGTCCGAGTAGATGTTGCCCAGGCCCACCACCGCCGACTGGTTCAGGAGCAGGGCCTTCAACATGCCCCTCCGGCCCCGCAGCGCCCCGGAAAAGGCCTCCCAGGTGAAGCCCGGGCCCAGGGGCTCGATCCCCAGGCGGCGCAGCGCGGGGAGGCCCTCCACGGACCCGGTGTCGGCGAGGGCCAGGTGCCCGAAGCGCCGTATGTCGCGGTACTGGATGCGGTCGCCCCCGTCGAGGTGCAGCAGCACATGGGTGTGGCGGTCCACCGGGTGCTGGCTGGGGGTGCGCTGCAGCCCGGTGAGGGGCGAAACCGAGAATCGCGGGCTGTCCGGGAGCCTATGGTCCCAATAGCTGAGCTGGCCGCTCATGCCCAGGTGGACCAGAAGGGTGGTTCCGCCGGAGAGGCGGAACAGCAGGAACTTGGCGCGCCGATCCACGGCCTCGACGCGCCTGCCCCGCACCCGGGAGGCGAACTCCCCTGCGGTGGAGCCGCGCACCAGGGCCGGGAAGCGCACCTCGGCCCGCTCCAGCGTGCGCCCCACCACCTTGGGGCCCAGGCCGCGCCGTATGGTCTCCACTTCGGGCAGTTCGGGCACGGCGGCGCGGCCCCCCGGGAGGGCGGTCTAGCGCTCGCGCAGGGCCTTGCGGACGAGGGCCTCGTAGGCGCTGAGCGGGTAGTATCCGACCAGGCTCCCCACCACGCTGCCGTGGCGGTTCAACACCAGGGTCGTGGGGATGGCGCGGATGCCGCCGTAGGAGCGGGCGAGGGAGCCGTCCGAATCCACGACGACGGGATAGTTGAGCTTCCAGGCGCTGGCGAAGGGCCGCACCACATCCGGTCCCTGCTGGTCCAGGCTGACCCCGACCACGGTGAAGTTGCGCCCGCCGAAGCGCTTCTGCAGCTCGATCAGGTGCGGGATCGCCATGCGGCAGGGGCCGCACCAGGTGGCCCAGAAGTCGATCAACACCACCTGGCCGAGGTGGGCGTACAGGTGGAAGGGCTTGCCGTTGGCCACCTGGTTCAGGGTGAAGTCGGGTACCGCATCCGCGGCGGGCAGGTACCGGCGCCGGGCATGGCGCGCCCGCGCGTGGTGGCGCCGCGCCGGGGCGTGGCTCGGGGCGGCGGTGGCGCTCACGGCCGCCGGGGCGGCCGATCCGTTCGAATCGGCGTCGGCGTTGGCCACGCACACGACGAAAGCCGCGGCCACACCCAGGAAAAGTGCCGTGCGGAATATCTTCATGGTTCCCTCTAGGTTGGGGCCTTCGTGGCCTTCGATCAGGCGGGTCCGCCGAAGCTCTGCGGCGTGCCCTTGGCGAGCAGGTCCTTGAACATCTGCTTGGTCGTTTCCAGGGAGAGCTCGGCGATCGCCTCGGTGAGGGGGATCTCCTTGGGGCAAGCTTTGGCGCAGTTCTGGGCCTTGCCGCAGTCGGCCACGCCCCCGCGGTCCATCACCTGGGCCAGGCGCTCCTCCTTGTTGAGCGCGCCGCTGCCGTGCTGGTTGAACAGGTTGGCCTGGGCCAGCGGGGCCGGCCCGATGAAGTCGCTGGCCGGCCCGTATTGCGGACAGGCCTCCATGCAGCAGCCGCAGGTCATGCAGCGGGCGAAGGTGTAGATGCGCTCGGCCTGGGCCGCGGAGATCTTGGGCCCGGGGCCCAGGTCGTAGGTCCCGTCCATGGGCATCCAGGCCCGCACCTTGGAGAGCGCCTGGAACATGGGCGAGCGGTCCACCACGAGGTCCCGCACCACCTTGAACTTGCTCAGCGGGCGCAGGACGATGGGCCGGGCCAGATGCCCCACCAGGGCCGAACAGGCCTGGCGCGGGCGCCCGTTGATCACCATGGAGCAGGCCCCGCAGACCTCCTCCAGGCAATTGCTCTCCCACACCACGGGGTTGACCTTCTTGCCCGCCTTGTTCACCGGCCGGAGCTGGATCTCCATCAGGCAGGCGATCACGTTCATGTTGCGGCCGGATTCCGGGACCTTGAACTCCTCCCAGTACGGGGCGGAGTCGGCGGTGTCCTGGCGCAGGATCCTCAGTTCAATGCTCATGGGCGGGTCGCCTCAGTCGTAGTGGCGGGCCACCGGCTTGTACAGGCTGGCGTCGATGGGCCGGAAGCTGAGCTTGATCTCGCCGGGGTCGTACTCGGCGATGGTGGTCTTCATGTAGCGCTCGTCGTCGCGTTCGGGGTAGGCCGGCTTGTAGTGGGCGCCCCGGCTCTCGTCGCGTTCGATGGCCCCGCGCACGATGGCCTCGGCCGTGACGAGCATGTTGTGGAGCTGGTTGACGAAGAGTTTGGGGTGGTTGTACCAGCCGCTGGAGTCGACGCAGGCGACCTTGGACCAGCGCTTGCGCAGCTCCATCACCTTGGCGAGGGCCCGGCCCAGGGCCGCGTTCTCGCGCACGATGCCGACCTCCTTGACCATGACCTCGCCGAGCTCGCGGTGCAGGGCGAAGGGGTTCTCGGGCCCGTCCATGCGCCCGATGGAGTCCAGGCGCTCCTCCCAACGCTTGCGCTCGGACTCGAAGACCGCGGAGGACGCGTCGCCGCCCTTGCGGTTCTTGGCGTAGGACTGCACCGCCGGCGCCACCAACTGGCCGCTGAATACGCAGCTCAGCAGGCTGTTGGCGCCCAGCCGGTTGGCCCCGTGGTACTGGTAGTCGCACTCGCCGATGGCGTAGAGCCCGGGGATGTTGGTGGACTGGTTGCGGGGGCTCTGCCGATTCAGGAAGCCGTCGGCCTTGGCCTCGTAGTCGACCCACAGCCCGCCCATGCTGTAGTGCATGGCCGGGAACACCTTCATGGGGACCTCGCGCGGGTCCTCCCCGGTGAACTTCTCGTAGATCTCGAGGATGCCGCCCAGCTTGCGGTTGAGCGTCGCCTTGTCGATGTGGGTGAGGTCCAGGTAGGCCACCATCCCGCCGTCCACGCCCAGGCCGAGGTCCACCGCCGCGTGGAAGATCTCGCGGCTGGCGACGTCGCGGGGGACCAGGTTCTTGAAGCGGGGGTACTTCTCCTCGAGGAAGTACCAGCGCTCCGACTCCGGGATCTCCCGAGGCGGGCGGCCGTCCCCCCGGCGCTTGGGAACCCAGACCCGCCCGCCCTCGCCTCGCGCGCTCTCGGACATGAGGCGCAGCTTGTCGTTGCCCGGGATGGCGGTGGGGTGGATCTGGATCATCTCGGGGTTGCCGTAGAGGGCCCCCTGCTGGAACACGCTGCTGATGATGGAGCCCGTGTTGACCATGGAATGGGTGCTTTGCCGGTAGATCTGGCCGGGCCCGCCGGAGGCCAGGATCACCGCGTCCGCCGGGAAGGTCTGCACCCGCAGGCTGGTGAGCTCCACGGCGCACAGCCCCCGGCAGGCCCCGGAGTCGTCGCGCACGACGCTGAGCGCCTCCCAGCCCTCGAATTTCTTGACCCGGCCCTCGGCCTCCCAGCGGCGGGTCTGCTCGTCGAGGGCGTAGAGCAGTTGCTGCCCGGTGGTGGCCCCGGCGAAGGCGGTGCGGTGGTGGAGGGTCCCGCCGAAGCGCCGGAAATCGAGGTTCCCCTCGGGGGTGCGGCTGAAGGGCACCCCCATGCGGTCGAACATGTAGATGATGCTCGGGGCGGCGTAGCACATCTCCTTGACCGGGGGCTGCTCGGCAAGGAAGTCCCCGCCCTTGATGGTGTCGTAGGTGTGGATGTCCGGGCTGTCGTTCTCGCCCTTGATGTTGGCGGCGGCGTTGATGCCGCCCTGGGCGCACACGCTGTGGCTGCGTTTGACGGGCACGATGCTGAACAGCTGCACCTCCTGCCCGGCCTCGGCCAGCCTGATGGAGGCCATCAGCCCCGCCAAACCGCCTCCGACGACGATGAATTTGGACATCTGGGCTCGATCCTTCCGTTGAATTTTGGGTTCAGCGTCCCGGCTGGGCGGGGGCGGAGGCCGGTGCCTTCTCGTGCTGGAACCAGTCGATGCCGTGGCCCTCGAAGCCGGCCAAGGCGTTGAGGCCGATCAGCGCCACGGCCAACCCGAGGCCCATGCAGGCCCGCCAGGCCCAGTCCATGCTCCTCTGGCCGCGAAGGATGCCCCAGGAGACGCCGAAGCCCCACAGTCCGTTGCTGAGGTGGTAGGCCGCCGAAAGGATGCCGACGGCGTAGAAGGCCGCCCACGCGGGCTTGGCGAATTCCGCGGAAAGCCGCTGGAACATCTGGTTTGACGGGATGCCGGCGAAACGGGTCGTGTAGAGGTGGAAGGTGATGAACAGGAGCAGCACGACCCCGGTGGCGCGCTGCAGGAAGTAGCCCCAGTTCTGCGCCGTGGGAAAGCTCTCCAGGTTGGGCCGCGCCGCGCGGGCCAGCCAGATGCCCAGGATCGCGTGGAACACCAGGGGCGCCAGGAGCCCGACCTCGACGAAGTAGAGGTAGGGCATCGAGCGGATCGTGGCCACCGTGTCGTTGAAGGCCGCCTGTCCGGCGACGCTGTGGGAGTTCTCGTAGAGGTGGAAAGCCACGAACCCGGCCAGGGGAACGACGCCGGCAAGGGAATGCAGGCGCTTGATCAGGAAGTAGGCTCGATCTTGCATGGCCGCCAAAGAGGACGGGGAACGGGGCAGACGCCGAGACTCTACTATAGGGACTGCCCCCCCTCCGGGTCAAGATGCGGATTCGGGGGCCCCTTTAAACGGCGAGGCCGGAACCCCTGAGGGTCCCGGCCCTGGGCCGCTTCGGCCGCCGGCTTCTGGGCGCCCAAAGCGGGCTCAGCCTTTCATATAATAGGCGGTCATCGCCGTGAGCACGGCCAGGATGAGGATGGCCGGAAGCGCGTCCTGGAACATAAGGACCCCCCAAGAGGAAATTGGCCCGGAATCCGGGCGGGTCCATCCTGGCACGGGGATCCTGCGCCGGCCCGTAAAAAGGGGCGTTCCCGGCGTATAAACGAGGTAAATACCGGTCAGGCCGCCGGTCCGTTTCCGGAGCGCCTCCGGGGCCTCAGCAGCAGCACCGGGCCGTGGTAGGCGTGGAGCACCTTCTGCGCCACGGACCCCGACAGAAGCCGGGAAAGACCCCCCCGGCCGTGGGTGGTCATAACCACCAAGTCGGCGCCGAAATGGGCGGCCGCCTGGGCTATAGCCTCCTCGGGCTGACGGGCCTCCACCACCTCGTGGTCCAGGGGGCCCTGGATCCCGGCGATCCTCTCGGCGATCTCGCGCCGGGCCTTGGCGATGAGCTGATGGGCCAGCGCCTGGTCATAGACCGGGACCAGGGCCAGGTCGCCCCCGTAGACGACCATGGCCTCGGCCGAGGGAACCGCGTGGAAAACCCGGATGCGACACTCCGGCCCGCCCAATCCGCGGGCCACATCCACCGCCTGGTAGCTCAAGGGGGAGAGGTCCACCGGGACCAGCACCCGCCGCGGCAAGTCGAACCGGCTCGGACCCGTATCGTCGCCCATGGCGCGCCTCAGGAAAGTCGGGACGGGGGGCCTCCCCGTCCCACCCATTTCCCGACGTCCCCGGACCTGCTGCCATGACCGCGGTCATAGTGGCTTGGCGCCGCCTTCGCGGCCCTGGCCCATCCCGTCCGCCGGGCCATGCTGGTCCGGCTCAGCCGGGGCGAATCGTCGGTGGGCGAACTCGCCGGCCCCTTCCGTCTGAGCCCTCCGGCGGTCTCCAAGCACCTGAAAGTGCTGGAACGGAGCGGCCTCATCACCCGGGGGCGGCGGGCCCAGTGGCGTCCTTGCCGCCTCGAAGCGGGACCCTTGAAGGAAGCCCGTGACTGGATCGAGGCCCAACGCATGGAGTGGGAAGCCCGTTTCGACCGACTCGAATCGCACCTGCTGGAGATTCAGGCGCACCGACCCGATAAGAAGGAGGACCGCCATGACCGCCGACGCAAAACCCGCCCTTGAAATCGGACCCTATCCCCCGCTGGTGGTCACGCGCCTGCTGCCCGCGCCCCGGGCCCTGGCCTTCCGGGCCTGGACCGACCCCAAGCAATTGGCGAAATGGTGGGGGCCCAAGACTTGGACCAACCCCGTGGTGGAAGCCGCGGCCCAGGCGGGCGGGAGGCTCCACATCAGAATGAGGGGGCCCGAAGGTCTGGGCGAGCACCCCATTGTTCCGGTCTAGCCCCCTTGGACACTCTTTTGGGGCGGTTTCAGGCCGCAGCTGACACGGCCTGGTACGCTTCGAAAGCCTGACGGGGCGTCTTGTAGCCGTGCCGCTCCATGATCCAGGCCGTGTTGTATCGTTCTTTGAAATCCAGCAGGGCCAGACGTAGCTCCTCGATTGTGGCGAAGTGCCGCACCCAGAGGAGCTGCTCTTTGAGGATCCTGAAGAACCGCTCGATCATCCCGTTGCCTTCGGGCTCTCGCACGAAGGCCGGCGACGCCTTGATGCCGAGGTAGGCCAGCTCACGCTGGAAGTGGTCTGACAGGTACTGCGTCCCGTTGTCGTGGCGGACCGTCAGGTCGACCGCAACGCCCTTGCTGTAAGCACCGAAGCGGGCCTTCACGGCCTGCCGGATCGGCTCCAGGGCCTCAAAACGGGTGCCCCGCTTTGAGGCATGGATCCCGAGGCATTCCCAGGTGCAGTGGTCCACCGCCGCGAACACGCTGGCCTTGCCCTCTCCGGTCGTCACGGTCAGCGTCATGTCGGTCCCCCACATGACGTTTGGCGCCGGGGCGATGATCGTGCCCTCATGGGTCTTGGGCGTGTTCACCACCGCCCGGTGAGGTGCCAACAGCGAATTCTCCCGCATGATCCGGCGGATCCGGTGGCGCGAACTTCTGATGCCGCGGAAACGCAGCCGAGCCCAGATCTTGCGGTGCCCTTCGCCGCTGAACGGCGACGTGAAGATCTCATGGCGTATTTCGACCAGCAGGGCCTCATCAGTGAGGCAGACCTTGGGCCCCCGCTTCTGGGGTGGCGGTGGCGGTGAAAGCCTCCGCGTCCGCTTGAAATATACCGTGGACCGTGGAACTTCCCACACTGCGCACACGCGAGCCAGGCCGTACCGCTTGTTGACGGAAGGTGAGACCGCCCGGCTCAGGGCCTCAACTTCCTCATGAGAAAAGGGTTTTTGGCCTCCATCCGATGGATCTTCTCGTAGAGCAGTTCATTCTCCATCGAGAGTTCCCCGATCTTGGCCTTCAGGCGCTGGGTCTCCTCGTCCTTCTCGTCGGGGTTTCGGCTCTTGAGGCTAGATACCGCGCTCATCACGGCCGTGTCTCGCCAGTCCGCCAGGATTGCGGCGGTGACGCCGAGGGCCCGGGAGACCTCCTCTTCGCTTTCGCCTCTGAGCAGCCGCTGGACCGCCTCGAATTTTCGCTGGGCGGAAAAGCGGCCCCGGTGCGCCGACCCGCCTGAGCCCTCTCCGGTCGCCCTTCGGGCTCCCTCCGAGGACTCAGGCGCCTGTCCTTGATCGCTGCGGTTCTTCTTCATCCAACACCTCCGTGGGTACAGATTAACCCCTACGGAATGTCCAAGGAAATCCTAGCGCGGTGGAGGGCGAGCACCCCATGGACGGCCGCTTCCATGAGGTGGAGCCGCCCAGGCGCCTGGTGCTGGGCACATGGCTTCAGGACGCCCAGGGCCGCTTCTTGGAGAACCGGGCCACCGTGGTCTTCGAGGAGGAGGGGCCGGACGCCACCCGCATGACCCTGACCGTGGAACTGCTCCTCGCCAAGGAACGTTCGCGGCCCATGGTGGGGGGCATGGCCGCGGGCTGGAACCAGTCCTTGGACAAGCTGGAGGGGCTGCTCGCCGGCGGGGTCGAACCCTTCTGCACGGGCCGCGCTTTCCACGCGCCGGTCTCCCTTCTGTGGGAAGCGCACACCCAACCGGAGCACCTCTCGCGCTGGATGGCCCCGGCCGGTTCGACCGTGTTCCATTCCGACATGGATTTCCGTGAGGGTGGCAGCTACCATTACGGCCTGCGCACGGCCGAGGGCGTGGAGATGTGGGGCCTGCAGCGCTACCTGCGCATCGAGCCGGGCGTCCGGTTGAGCTCCATCCAAAGCTTTTCGAACAAGGACCGCGGCCCGGCCCGGCACCCGCTCAGCCCCTCCTGGCCCCTGGAGACCCTGACCCACGTGGACTTCTTCGACCTGGGCAACGGGATGGCCGCGGTCAGCGTCAGTTGGGCCCCCTACCGCAGCGACGCGGCCGGGGTCGCCGCCTTCGACGGCGGCCGCGCCGGCATGGAGGGCGGCTTCAAGGGCACCCTGGACTCCCTGGAGGCCTATTTGTCCGGGCTGCTCCTTTCCGGCAAAGGCGGCAAGGCCTCCCCAGCCGGCTGAGGCCAAGGACTTGCCCAGCGGAGGGGTGGATGATCTCCGCGCGAAGCCGGCCGCCGGAGCGCCGGGCGAGATGTCCCGACCTTCGTCCTGACCCACCATGCCCGCCCTCCACTGGCGATGGAGGGAGGGACCCGGTTCGTGTTCGTGACCGACGGCATCGAGTCGGCCCTCAGGCAGGCGCGGGCCTCCGCCGGGGACAAGGACATACGGATCGGCGGGGGTGTTTCGACGATACGCGAGTTCTTGGAGGCCGGCTTGGTCGACGAAATGCACCTGGCCTTGATGCCGGTGCTCCTCGGACGGGGAGAACACCTCTTTTCCGGGATCGACCTGCACGGGTTGGGTTTCGAATGCGCCGAGCGCGTCGCCACAGGGCTGGCGACCCACGTGGTGCTGGAACGCGGGAAGGGCGTTTAGCCGCGCACGGGTGCGTCCACACCCGGCTCCGCCACCGCTTTCTTCGCCGACCGATAGCGGCTCAGCGCGGTGCCGATGGGGATGAACCGCTCGAGACGGCTGGTCGCGTCCAAAACAGCTTGGGGGTCGGAAACGGCGTTCGCCGCGGTCGGCCTGACCGCTTCCACCGAAGTTACCTTGCGGGACCGCCGGACCGGCAAGAACACCCAGCACTCGATGGTTTCCCTGCTGCGCCAATCCATCTTTAGCCGCTTGGACGGTTACGGGGGCAATATAATGAAGAACAAGTTACCCGGCAACGTTGCCGGACAAAGGCATCTGGGAAATTCCGGCTTAAGGGGAGGCGAAGAATGCTACGTTCCATACCATTTCTTTTATTCGACGGTAACTGTGCGGAGGCCATGGCGTTCTACCACTCCTGCCTGGGCGGGGAACTGACTATTAGTAAACTAGGGGATTCCCCCATGAAGGACCTTTTGCCTAAGGAGAAACATCAACGAACCATCAATGCCAACCTGAAAAGCGGGTACATTGAGATATCCGCCTCGGATTGGATGTCGTCACCTACCTATGAACCCCATCCCGGCGATACCACCGCCATCTTTGTCATTGGCGAGGGATATGAAGAGCTGAAAGCGGTTTTCGACAAGCTTTCCAGCGGCGCGGAAAAAGAAAAATTCCAGGACTTGCATGACCTCCCCTTCGGGACCTATGGACAGTTGACGGACCGCTATGGTGTCCACTGGATTTTCAAAGGGGACAAGAGGACTTAAACTGGGTAAGGTTGCGGGGACCTTCGCTGATACAATCCACGAGAAGCCTAACAATGATCGCCGGATTCAACCTTGAAGTGCAACACCCTCGCGAAAGACCTCCGCTGGGGTTAGGTAGCCCAGGCATTTCCTGGGCGGGTTGTTGAGCCACCGCTCGACAGCTTTGACGTCGCGATGCTCTAGCGTAGCGAAGTCAAAGCCCTTTGGGAAGAACCGTCGGATCAAGCCGTTGGTGTTCTCGACGGTGCCCTTCTCCTGACTCGTGTAGGGGGCGCAGA
>DAIDJD010000083.1 GCA_027451505.1 candidate division FCPU426 bacterium | reverse complement strand
CGGGACCGAGGGGGCCGGCTCCAGGAGGGCCTCCAGAGACTTCAGTCCCGGCGCCGAGCTCTCGCGGGCCAGCGCCACCACCACCCCGGTGAGCCGGCGGCGCCCGAAAGGCACCCGCACGCGCTGGCCCGGCTGGGGATCCATGCCCTCGGGCACCTCGTAATCGAAGGGTCCCTCCAGGGGCAGCGGCAGGACGACGCGGGCGTAGCGGGGCATGGGGCATGGTACCGCGCCTCAGGCCCTGACTCCAAGGCGCATCCCAAAAAAAGCCCCCGCCCGGGTAGGGCGGGGGCCGGAGGCCGGTGAGGGCCCTGACCGCTATTTCAGGATGGCCAGCTTGCCCACGGTCGGGGCCAGGCTCTGGCCACCCCGGCTCGCCGTAACGGTGAAGTAGTACAGCCCATCCGGAAGCGCCGCCACCTGGGAGGGCAGGGCCACCTGGTCCCAACCCCCGGACTGCTGGCCGAAGTCGTAGCTTCCCACCAGGAACAGGGCCTTGGTGTAGACCTTGACGACCACATCGTCGGCCTCTCCGGCCAAGTCCACCGCGATCGTGGGCGAGCTCCTGCCCGAACCCGGCCCGGTCCAGGGGTTGGGGACGGGCAGGGCGCTGAGGATCTGGGCCGGCCCGTTGGCTGGGGTCGGGCTCGCGGACTTCAGCAGTGAGATGGTCCCGGCCCGGACGTAGGCGCCCGAGGCCGAGACCGCGTTGACCTGGACCCCGGTGGCGCTCGCGGCTTGGCTGGGAGAAAGCGTGGGCAGGGTCGCGGTGATCAGCTGCAAGCCAGTGCCGCCGGAACTCACCGTCGCGGTCACCGTGATGTTGAGGTTGATCCCCACGAAGTAGAAATTGAGGACGTTCTGGACGTTGATGACGTTGGTGATCTGCACCGTCACCGTGAACCCGCCTGAGGAGGACCCGCTGCCCGACACGGGCACCGTGATCACCGCTCCGCCGGGCGTTGGGGAGGCCGTCGGGCTGGCGGTGGCGGTGAAGCTGGGCGTCGGGGTGGACGTGGACGTGTCCGTCGCGGTCTGCGTGTCCGTCGCGCCCGCCTGGACCGTGTAACTGGACGTCGGCGTCACGGTGGAGCTGGCAGTCCCCGTGGCCGTGGCGGTCGCGCTCCCGGTCGGCGTCGCCGTGGCGGTAGGGGTGGAGCTTGGCGTCGCCGTCGCCGTCCCGGTGGAGCTCGCGGTCGGCGTGGAAGTCGACGTAGCCGTGGCGGTGGCGGTGTCGGTCTTGGTGCTGTTGGCGGGCACCGCGGTGAAGGTCGGGGACGCGGTCGAGGTGCTGGTGGGGCTGGCCGTGGCCGTGGGGCTCGGCGTGGACGTCGAGGTGGCCGTGACGGTGTAGCTGTCGGTCGCCGTGCTGTTGGGCGGCACCGGGGTGAAGGTGTCGCTGGCGCTGGGCGTGGCCGTGGAGGTATGGGTGTCGCTTGCCGTCGCCGTCGGGCTGGACGTCGGCGTGGGCGTCGACGTCCCGGTCACGGTCGACGAATCCGTGGCGCTTGAGACCGGGGTGACCGTGGAGGTGGAGGAAGAAGTGGCCGTCGCGGTCGCGGTAGCCGTCGAGGTGGGAGTGTCCGTCAGCGTTGGGGTCGGCGACGCCGTGGAGGTGAAGGTGGAGGCCTGCGTGGGGGTGTCGGTGGGGGTGGCCGTGTAGGTTCGCGAGTCGGTGGGCGAGGGCGTGGCCGTGGGGCAGGCCGAGTTGGAGTGGAGCTCGATGTTGCAGATGTAGAAGGGCTCGGCGGCCGCGGCGGAGCAGTTCAGGATGAACAGGAGCTCATTGACGTTGCTGTAGTTCAATCCCGTGGCGGGGCCCAGGGTGAACGTGAGATGGTTCCACCCCGCCACCAGGGCCGTGTACACGCCGCCATCCGGGCTGATCACGGAGTTGGTGAGGTCGATGCCGGCCTGGCAATAGCCGTTGGTTCCGCCGCTGAAGGCGGACAGGGACGCCGCGGGCATGTAGACGTCCATGGTCAGGGTGCCGGTACCGGTGCCATAGTCCACCCCGTTGATGTTGGTCCAGTTCTGGTACAGCGGGGTCAGGTTGGCGATGGTCTGCATGTAGGTGCCGGCGCCCGTGGTGGTGGTCACCAGAAGGCTTTCCTGGGCCGGGGTCTGGACCTCGGCGGTGCTCACCGCCAGGCTGGAGTTGGTGCTGTTCCAGCTCCCGTTGCTGGTCAACGTGGTGGTGCTGGAGGCTCCCCAGAGGGTGGTGGGGCAGTCCGCGGGGGTGGCCGTGGGCGTGGGGGTGGGCGTGGCCGTGTAATTGGGGCTGTCGGTCGCCGTCGGTCCCGGGGTGGAGGTGTCGGTGGGCGTCTGGAGGCCGCAGCCGGACATCTGGCCCCCGATGTTCGTCCAGGTGCTCTCAGGATCGGTGTTGTTGGGTCCGGGGTCCGGTGAGCAGCAGGTGATGGGCCCCAGGTTCGTGACCTTGCCGGCGTAGTCCGTGACCTGGAGGTAGAAGGGATTCGACGGCAGCGCGCCGCTGCCCCCGCCGGCCAGCCATCCATTGTAGGTGTTGTTCCAACTGGCCGCGCTGCATCCGGATCCGTTGCCGGTGCAGAAGGACACCGCGGCGATCGGTACGACGTTGTCCCTGAGGATGATGGGCGCCCAGCCGGTGGTGGACCCGCTCTTGAACTCGTAGGTGATGTTGCCCGTGCTGTTGGACTGGGCGAAGAAGCCCACCGGGCAGGGGGTCATCTCCCACTTGATCGCGATCACACCGTTGGTGGTGCTGTTCCCGTCGATGGCCTGGAAGGCCAAGGGAGAGAGGTCCAGGTGCTCGTAGCCGTTGGCGCAGTCCGGATTGCCGCTCGAGGGGCATTCGTCCGTGATCATCACGGTCACGGAATTGCCGTTGTAGGCGTCCCCGCTTTGGTTGACCACCAGGGCGCAGGCTCCGCAAAGGTCATTGGCCAGGAACATGTCGCCGTTCACCGCTGCGTAGAGCTGCTGGTTGTTGTTGGTGATGTTGGCGTTGAGGGTGGTGTTGACCACGGGCGGATAGCCCGTGGCGTAGGGCATGGAGTTCTGGCCGTACTGACAGGCGGTCATGCCCGTGGTGCTGTAGTAGGTGGCGGTGTTGGGCTGGCCGTTGCAGTTACTGCCGGCGCCGCAGGTGCCGGGTCCGAACCAAGTGGGGGCGCAGGCGTTGTAGTCGCTGGTGGGCGGCAAGGCCTTCGCGCCGACGGCCACGCCCAAGGCCAGAAGGAACAAAACCATCCGGCCAAGCGTATGCAGACCTGTGGAATCAAACCTTTTCATGGCACCCGCCTTCGATTGGACTTTTGGGGGATACCCTCCCCCCAACCCCGCTTGGTTCTTGAGAACCGGGGAACCTAAAATCGTTTCAACAAAGCCTGGATGGAGCTAAGTATAGCAAGCCCAGGACGCTCGCACCCCTTAAAATTCCTTGAAAACGAATCTTAGTTCCTTATTTTGAAACAATTTTCTTGGATGGCTTTAGCCAGCTCTTTACTAAAATTTTCATATTATGAAATTTTTCTCTCCAGGTAAGTTGACCCACGGGCGCGACACTCATGGAATCCGGTGGCCGATGATAGGCCGTATCGTATTCCCACTCGAAGCGCACCGGCCCCACCTTGGACCGGAAGCGCGCCCCGAAAGGATGCTGGGCCACCACTACGCAGACGCTGCGGGGTCCGGTCCATTCGATGTCCTCCAGGGGGAACTGCCCTTGGAGGCCGCCGCAGAGGTGGGGATCGCCCCAGCCCAGGTCCATGGACGGGTCATAGTCCGGATCCCCGGAGCGGCGCAGGTACAATCCCCAGTCCTGGGTCTCGCACTTTTCGATCTCCACCAGGACATAGGCCCCGTCCGGTCCGGCCACGCGTCGCAGCACCTGGTCGGTGTGGAGGTCGATGCGCAGGGTCACGCCGCCTAGGACCGCGCCGTCGGAGGCCTTGAGCCGGGGCGCATAGGCCTCGGACAGGCGCAGGTACAGCTCGGTCGGGGACAGCCAACGCACGGTCGTGTCGCAGAGGCTCGACAGGCCGTCCACGAGCGTGACCCCGCCCGGATCCGAGGGCGTCAGGAGCACCAGCCTCTGCGTGGGCAGAAGGACGTCGGAATCCGGCCCCGGAGGCAGCGTGTCCACGCGCACGGCGTTCGCGCGGCCCGGTGCCACCATAAAAAAGGGCTTGGGAAGGGCGGCCGCGCGGGCCGCCCCGGCCAGGGCCGGCGCCAGGAGCGCGGCCAGGACCCACTTTGTGGTTTGGGCGTTCATGCGCTAAGATTCTAGCACATCCGTTTTCGGGGATCCCGATGCGCCGTTTCCTACCCTTCCTGGCCCTGCTCCTGGCCTGCCTGCCGCCCTCGCGGTGCCCCGCGGCCGCCTTCAAGCTCAGCGACGCCCCGGTCCCCAACGACCCCACCCTGACCCATCGACCCACGGCCAAGCTCTGGCCCCACATCAACATCGCCGAGGCCCGCAAGCTCATCGGCCACGATGGGGTGGTCTTCGTGGACGGCCGCTTGGCCGAAGAGTACGCGCGCTCCCACCTGCCCGGGGCCATCTCCATCCCGGCGGCGGACTTCGACAACACCTATCCGGAGTACCGCCACCGGCTTGTGCACGCCAAGGTGGTGGTGGTGTACTGCCACGGCTTCAGTTGCGGCATCGGCGACGCCATCTGCCAAATGCTGGCCGACCAAGGGCAACGCAACATGTGCGTGTTCTCGGGCGGCTTCCCCCAGTGGTCGGAATACGGGTATCCGCTGGAGGGCAAGGGCGTCCCCAAACGCGGGGGGCGCCGGCTGAACCCGTGAGGTGATCCATCCGAAAAGCGGGGCGCCGGGAGGCCCCTAGGATCGCCCGGCGCCCTGAGTCCATTCCGTGCC
Source organism: candidate division FCPU426 bacterium (assembly GCA_027451505.1). Taxonomy (GTDB): domain Bacteria; phylum Oederibacteriota; class JAJYGY01; order JAJYGY01; family DAIDJD01; genus DAIDJD01. The sequence goes on along the minus strand of DAIDJD010000083.1, from coordinate 1,090 downwards.
GACGAGCCTTCCCGCCGTGCTTTAGGTCCCCTGGCCGCCAAAAAGCAACAGGGCGCGGGTGGTACCCGCGCCCTGTTCCAAACTTGGAGCCCCCGTCCGCTGGACGGGTTCGCTCAATTCAGGATGAACAACTTGCCCATGACGGGCTTGAGCCGACCGCCGTTGCGGGTGGCGTCGACCAGGTAGTAGTAGACACCGTTGGCCGCGGAACCCAACTGGGGCGGCAGCGCCACCTTGACCCAGCCCGGCCCCATGGGGGCGCTTACGTAGGTGCCCACCAAGTGGTAGGCCGCCGAGTAGACCCGTACGCGCACCGAATCCACCTCCTGCGTCAACTCCACCATGACCCCGGCGCCCCCGCCCAGCACGTTCTGTCCCGTCATCGGGTCGGGCGCGGGATCCGTGGCCTGAATCAAGGCCTGGGAGGATCCCGGGGTGGGGCTGGGCTGGCCGAGCTTGATCGCCGCGCCGGAGCTGGCCTCGCCCAAGTCCGCGGCCGTGACCGAAGTCTGCCCCGGCGCCGGGTTGTTCACGGTCAAGGTGACCTGGGCGGCGCCGCCGGAAATGGCCGGCGCCGTGGCCGTGAGCGTGAACACGCCGCCGGTTCCCGGGGTGATGGTGGTGGCCAGGGGCTGGCCGTTGACCACGATGGCCGCACCGGACAGCACGTCGGTGGCCTGCACCGTGATTTCAAAGCCCCCGGCCGCCGTGCCCGCGGTCGGGCTCAAGGAACCGGGAACCAGGCTGGGGGCACCCGCCACGGGAGGCGTTGCGGTGGGCGTCGCCGTGGGAGTTTGGGTGTCCGTACTGCCCGGAGGCGGCGGGGTGAAGGTCGGCGTGGTCGTGGACGAGTACGTGGAAGTGGGCGAATCCGTGGCGCTGGCGTCGGCCGTGAAGGACGCCGTCGGGCTCACGGTCGGGCTGGCCGTGGCCGTGGCCGCCGGACTCTGGGTCGAGGTGAGCGTGGCCGTGGGGCTGGGCCCGGACGTGAACGTGTCGGTGACCGACGGGCTCGGGCTCCGGGTGAAGGAAGGCGACGTCGACGAAGTCGGGGTCACCGTGGTCGACGGTGTGGGGCTCACCGTGGCCG
>DAIDJD010000082.1 GCA_027451505.1 candidate division FCPU426 bacterium | reverse complement strand
CGGCGCCCCGCCCCAGCCCTGAGGAACGCCATGCCCGAAGAAGCCCCGGCTCCCGTCGCGTCCCCCCCTGCCGCGCCCTCCGCGGCCCCTCCGCCGGCCCCCAAACCGGCCGCGGAACTCGCGCCTGAGGGAATGGACTGCCCCCATTGCGGCAAACGCCTTCGGGTGTACGCCCGCTATGCCCACAGCGTGGAGTACTGCTGCCCGGACCTTAAGGATGATCCTCCGGTGTTGGCGGACAAATACGCGGAATGGCGCGACCTGCTGCTCAAAAGCCGGGTCAGCCGGGCGCTCTGACCCCCCGCCGACCCCCCCGGGCGCTCCCGCGCCTCCTCCCCAGGGCCGCGCTCGCGGCGCTCCTGGCGTCCGCCCCGGCCGCCGCGCTCCCGGCCCGGTCGCGGGCGGCCCCTCCGGCCCCGGACCCCGAGGCCCGGGCGCTCGTCCTCGCGGACATCCACCTCGATCCCTTCGAATCCCCGGCCCTGGCGCGTTCCCTGGACGCGGCACCGGCGCGGCGTTGGGAAGCCATCCTCAATCGCGATGCCCGGCGCGCGCCCAGCGGCCCGGGCGCGGACACGGACTGGGCCCTGTGGCGCTCGGCCCTGGATGCGCTGCCCCGGCGGCGCGTCGCCTACGTGCTGCTTCTTGGAGACTACCTCTGCCACGGCTTCGGCGCGCGCTACGACCGCATGGTGGGGGGCGGCGCCGCGGCGCGCCGTGAATTCGCGCTCAAGGAAATCGGCGTCCTGAAGCGGTCCCTGGAGGAACGCCTCCCTGGTGTCCCGCTCTATTGGGTGCTGGGGAACGAAGACAGCCCGGACGGGGACTACGCGGTGCGGGCCGGGGGCATCTTTCTCGGGCGGCTGGCCGGACTCTGGCTGCCCCCGGGCGACCCCACGGCGCGGCGCAGTTTCGCGCGGTGGGGCTGCGCCTCGCGGGCCCTTCCGGGGCGGGCGGGGACGCTGGTGTCCCTGGACGACGTGCTGTGGGCACAAGAGCGCCGCGGACCGGGCGATGGATCCGGGGCCGCGGAGATGGCTTGGCTGAAGCGCCGGCTCGCCCGGAGGGAGGCGGGGCCGCTCCTGCTGGCCCTGCACATCCCGCCGGGCAGGGACCCTTATGCCGCGGCCCACGGGCGGCCCGCGGGCTTCCTGAGGCCGCGGTTCGAGCGCGCTCTGGAGGCCCTGCTGGGTGCCCACCCCGGCCGCGTGCGCCTGGTCCTGGCCGGCCACACCCACTTCGACGACTTCCGCCTGGTGCGCGGGCCGCGGGGCGCCGTCGCCGCGCACCTGGCGCTGTCCCTGAGCCCGGTCCACGGGAACGCGCCGGGGTTTTCCGAACTGGACTACCGGGTCGCGGACGGAACCCCGCTGGATTGGCGGACCTACACGCTGGACCGGGGCTCCCCCGGGCGGTCGAATCGGTGGGGCCTGGAATACGACTTCCACCGGACCTACGGCACCGCCTTCGACCCAGCCGGCATCGCCGCCGCGGTGAGCGCGATCGAGGCCGGCGGAAAAGCCCGGGCCTCCTACGACCGCCTCTACGCCGGGGGGGCCTTCACCCTCTCCGGGCCCCAGGAAAGGGCCCAGATCCGGGCCCTGGAAGTCCATGGCCCGGCCCCAAAAAGCCCGGCCCTGGACCCCGCGCCGGCGCATTGAACCGCCCGGCCCCGTCCGGCATCCAATTCTGGGAAAGCCCCCCCTTCACTCCGGGAGCATCCATGGACCACCGCCTCACCCGCGCCCTGGGCGCGCTGCGCCCGGCCGCGTTGGCCGCCGCCCTGGCCTTCGCCCCCCTCATGACGGGATGCGTCGTCCGCGTCGCGGGCCCGCCCCCGGCCCCGGTGCATTGCTGGCACCCTGGCTGGCGCGGGCCGGATGGCTTCTGGCACCGCGGCCACTGGGGCCCCTGCTGCTGGCACCCCGGCTGGCGCGGGCCCTACGGCCGCTGGCACCCCGGCCACTGGGGCCCCTGCTGAGGCCCTGAAAGCGCGAAGGCGGCGGGGACGGCGTCCGACCGTTCCCGCCGCCTCGGATGCCGCCCCCTACCGGGGCCCCACCTGCCCTCAGGCCGGCCCTTTCTCCAACCACACCATCCCAAGAGGCGGGAGCGTGATCTCCACGCTGAAGGGCTGCCCCTGCCAGGGTACCGGTTCGGCGCGCAGGGGATCCCCGCCGTTGACCACCCCGCTGCCGGCGTACACTTGGGCGTCGGTGTTCAACAGCTCCGTCCAGGCCCCGCCGCGCGGAAGCCCAACGCGGTAGCGCTTGGCCGTGGGCTCCAGGTTGGCGACCGCCGCCACCGGGGAAAGGGCCACGTCGGCCGCCCGGCGCAGGAACGCCAGGGTGTTGGCCTGGGCGCTGTCGGCATCGAGCCACTCGAAGCCCACCGACTCCCCGTCGAGATCCCAGAGGGCCGGACGGTCCCGATAGATGAGGTTCAGGTCGCGCACCAGGCGCCGGATCCCGGCGTGCTCGGGGTACTGGAGCAGGTGCCAATCCAGGCTCTGGTCGTGGCGCCATTCGCGGACCTGGCCGAACTCGCCCCCCATGAACAGCAGCTTCTTCCCGGGATGGGCCCACATGAACGCGAACAAGGCCCTCAGGTTGGCGGCCTTGCGCCAGCGGTCCCCGGGCATCTTGTCCCACAGCGAGCCCTTGCCGTGCACGACCTCGTCGTGGCTCAGGGGAAGGATGAAGTTCTCGGTGAAGGCGTAGAGCAGGCCGAAGGTCAGGTCCCGGTGGTGGTGCTGGCGGTACACGGGGTCCTTGGAGAAGTACTCCAAGGCGTCGTGCATCCAGCCCATGTTCCACTTGAATCCGAAGCCGAGGCCGCCCGCGAACACGGGGCGGCTGACCGCGGGCCAGGCCGTGCTCTCCTCGGCGATCATGAGGCAACCGGGGACCTGGGCGTGGGCCTCGATGTTGAGTCGCTTCAGGAAGTCGATGGCCTCCAGGTTCTCGCGTCCCCCATGGGCGTTGGGGATCCACTGGCCGTCGGTGCGGCTGTAGTCTAGGTAGAGCATGGAGGCCACGGCGTCGATGCGCAGCCCGTCGGCGTGGAACTCCTTGAGCCAGTAGAGGGCGTTCGCCACCAGGAAGTTGCGCACCTCGTTGCGGCCGTAATTGAACACGTAGGTGCCCCAATCCGGGTGCTCCCCCTGGCGCGGATCGGCGTGCTCGTAGACCGCCTCCCCGGTGAAGCGGCCCAGGGCGTGGGCGTCCTTGGGGAAATGGGCCGGCACCCAGTCCAGCATCACCCCGACCCCGCGCCGGTGCAGCGTGTCGACGAAGTGGCGGAAGTCGTCCGGGGATCCGTGCCGGGCCGTGGGCGCGAAATAGGCCCCCACCTGGTAGCCCCAGCTCGGGCCGTAGGGGTGCTCCATCACCGGCAGCAGTTCCACGTGGGTGAAGCCCATCTCGACGCAATAGTCCGCCAGGAGCGGGGCGATCTCGCGGTAGGTGAGGGGGCGGCCGTCCTCCTCGGGCTTCATGCGCCAGGAGCCCAGGTGCACCTCGTAGACCGAAAGCGGGGCGCGCTGCGCCGCGCGGGCCTGGCGGGCGGCCAGGTAGTCCGCGTCGCTCCACGCGTAAGAGGATTCATAGAGCCGCCCGGCCGTGCCCGGAGGGGTCTCGGTGGCCCGGGCGTAGGGGTCGGTTTTGAGCAGGGGGGCGCCCCCCCCGGCGGGATGCACCTCGAACTTGTAGAGCCCATCCTGGCCGACCCCGGGCACGAAGAGCTCCCACAAGCCGGCTCCGCCCAGGCTGCGCATGGGATGCAGGCGGCCGTCCCAGCGGTTGAAGTCCCCCACCACGGACACGGACGCGGCCCCGGGGGCCCACACCACGAAGGAAACCCCCTCGAAGCCCTGCAGCACGAGGCGGTGCGCCCCCATTTTTTCGTAGGCCCGCCAGTGGTTGCCCTCGCCCAGGAGGTGCAGGTCCAGGCCCCCCAGGGAGGGGGCGAATCCGTAGGGGTCCACCGCCGACCACTCCGGCGCGTCGGCATAGCGCGCCCGCACCACGAGCCCGGGCGCCCCCGGCATCGCGGGAAGGACGCCCTCCCACAAAGGCCCTTCGCCGACCCGGGCGAGCCCGACGGCCGGCCGTCCCGGCGCCTCCACCGACACCGCCTCGGCGTCCGGGCGCAGGGCCCGGAACACCGCGCCTCCCGCCGCGGGGTGGGCCCCCAGAAGGGCATGGGGGTCGTGATGGCGGCACTCCAGCAGCCGCCGGAGGCCCTCGTCGGTCGGGTTGAGGGTCATGGATCCTCCTAGTCTACCTGGTCCAACGGAACTTCGGGCCGCTCAGGCGGCCTGGCCCCGGCGGGCCAAAACGCTGGGATCGAG
>DAIDJD010000081.1 GCA_027451505.1 candidate division FCPU426 bacterium | reverse complement strand
ACGCCAAGCGCCACGCCAAGCGCCACATGAAGAAGCACTACGCCAAGCGCCACATGAAGCACGTCAAGCACGCCAAGCACGTCAAGCACGTCAAGAAGGCCGCTCCCGCCCCGGCCGGCAACTAAGGCTAGGCTCCAAGCGAAAAGGACCCGCCCCAAGGGGCGGGTCCTTTTTTTTATGCCCTGACGCGGCCTGAGCCCATCGGCGGTTCACCCGGCAGGTGGCGGTGGGGGGAGCCCCCGCTTCTGGCCCCCGGGCAGGAACCATAGGAACAGGGAGGCCAACACGGCGACGCCGGCCGCTCCGAGTTCGGGCGTGTGGCCCGGGACCGAGGCCGGGGCCCCGAGCCACAGCGCCTCGGCGGCCCCGGGAAGGGCATGGCCCAGGATCAGGAAACCCAGGGAGGCCCCCCGCAGGCGGGCGACCCCTAAGGCCAGCCCTTCGGCCAAGGCGAGGGGCAGTTCCCAGGGTCCCTGAAAACAGGCGTGGAGGGCGGCGAATCCCAGGGCGCCCACGGCCAGGGCCAGCAGGTCTCCCCGGCGCCCGCCGAGCTCTTGGGCCGCCAGGAACAGCGATCCGCGCAGCGCCAACTCGCCGCAAGCGGCCGAGGCGAGGGCCGCCGCCACGCCCGCGGCCATGGGGACGGCCAGGTCCGGGTCCCAGGGCGGGGGGGGCACCATCCAACGCCGCACCGCCGCCGCCGAAGCCAGCCCGGCCAGGAGCAGCAGCGCCGGAGCCGCGGCGCCCGGACGGTTGCCGACGGTGGGGCCGCGGTGGCGCAGGCGGGCCAGCCAGTAGAAGAACAGCGCGCAGGGCAGGCTCCCCGCCGCCACCGCGGCGGCGCGGGGTTCGGCGTTGGCGATCGAGGCGCCCGGGAGCAGGTGGGCGAAGAACCAGCGGTAGCCCCCGTAGGCCGCGAACACGGACGCGGAGAGGGCGAAGACGCGCAGGGGCGAGGGGGGAAGGCGTTCGACGCGGGCCATGGGCGCGAGTTTAGGATAAAACCCGGCGGGGCGGAAGGGCGCAGGGGCCTTGCCTTAGTGCGCCACCTGCCCTTAGCATACGGTGGTTCCATCCCCGGGAGGTGCCTTGCGTTCCCTTGTCGTCACCGGCGGAGCCGGGTTCATCGGGTGCAACTTCGTGCGCCACGCCCTGGCCCGCCCCGGCGTCGAGCGCCTGCTCATCCTCGACAAGCTCACCTACGCCGGCTCGCTCCTCAACCTGGAGGGGCCCCTGGCGGACCCGCGGGTGCGCTTCGAGCGCCTCGACATCGCCGACCGGGCCGCGGTGCGCTCCGCACTGGCCGCCTTCGCCCCTGAGGCGGTCGTCAATTTCGCCGCCGAGACCCACGTCGACCGCAGCATCGACGCCCCCGAGGCGTTCCTGGCGACCAACGTGTATGGGGTGTTCGCGCTTCTGGAGGCGCTGCGGGCGGGGGCCGCCTCGGGGGCGCCCCCCTGCCGGTTCGTCCAGGTCAGCACCGACGAGGTCTACGGGAGCCTGCCGGATGAGGGGGCCTTCCGCGAGGACACGCCCTACGCCCCCAACAGCCCCTATTCCGCGAGCAAGGCCTCCGCGGACCACTTGGTGCGGGCCTACCACCGCACCTACGGCCTGGACGCGGTCGTGACGAACTGCTCGAACAACTACGGCCCCCACCAGTTCCCGGAGAAGCTCCTGCCGTTGACCATCCTCAACGCGCTGGAGGGCCGGACCCTGCCGGTCTACGGGGACGGGGGCCAGGTGCGCGACTGGCTGCACGTCGAGGACCATTGCGCCGGGATCTGGCTGGCGCTCGAGCGGGGCCGCCCTGGGGAGCACTACAACATCGGCGGCGGGGGGGAGCGCCGCAACCTGGAGCTGGTGCGGGCCCTTTGCGCCGGGTTGGAGCGCCTGCGGCCGGCCCACGCGAATCCGGCCCTGGCGGGCAAGGGCGTCCCCTCCTACGAGGCCCTCATCACCTTCGTCCAAGACCGGCCCGGCCACGACCGGCGCTACGCCATCGATTCCTCCAAGATCCGGCGCGAACTGGGCTGGGTGCCCTCCCGAACGCTGGAGCAGGGGTTGGCCGAGACATTGGAGTGGTACGTGGGCCATTTGGACTGGTGCGCGCGGGTCCAGGAAGGCCGGTACGCGCGCGAGCGCCTGGGCACGGGCGCGCGGCCGGGGGGAGGCGGGGCGTGAAGGGCATCATCCTGGCGGGCGGGTCGGGCACGCGGCTGTTCCCGGCGACCCTGGCGGTGAGCAAGCAGCTCCTGCCGGTCTACGACAAGCCCATGGTCTACTATCCCTTGACCGTGCTCATGCTCGCGGGCATCCGGGAGATCGCGGTGATCTCCACGCCCCGGGACCTGCCGCAGTACCGCGCCCTGCTCGGGGACGGCGCCACCTGGGGGCTGCGGTTCAGCTACCTGGAGCAGGCCCGACCGGAGGGCTTGGCCCAGGCCCTCACCCTCAGCCGCTCCTTCTGCGCGGGCGGGGCCTGCGCCCTGGCCCTGGGGGACAACATCTTCTACGGCAACGGGCTCACCGAGCGCCTCCGCGAGGCCCGGCGCGTGGTGGAGTCCGACGGCGGCGCGGCCGTGTTCGCCACCCAGGTGACCGATCCCCAGCGCTACGGGGTGGTGTCCTTCGACGCGGCCGGCCGGGCGGTGGATCTCGAGGAGAAGCCGGAACGGCCCAAAAGCTCCTACGCCGTGACGGGGTTGTACTTCTACGACGGCGAAGCCGCGCGCCGGGCGGAGGCGCTGCGCCCCAGCCCCCGCGGCGAGTTGGATATCACCGACCTCAACCGCGGCTACCTGGCCGACGGGAGGCTGCGCGTGGAGGTGCTGCGGCGCGGGATCGCCTGGCTGGACACCGGGACCCACGAGAGCATGCTTCAGGCCAGCACCTTCATCGAGGCCGTGGAGAGCCGCCAGGGCCTCAAGGTCGGCTGCCCCGAGGAGGTCGCCTGGCGCCAGGGGTGGATCGGCAGGGAGCGCCTGGAGCAATTGGCCGCGCGCATGGAGCACAACCAGTACGGGGCCTACCTGCGGCGCTTGGCCGGGGAGGGGGAGCCATGAAGGTCGAGCCCACCCCCCTGGCGGGGGTGCTGCTCGTCCGGCCCGAGGTGTTCCGGGACGCCCGCGGCTTCTTCGTGGAGACCTACCACGAGGGCCGCTACCGGGAGGCCGGCATGCCGGCGCGCTTCGTCCAGGACAACCACTCCCGCAGCCAGCGGGGCACCCTGAGGGGGCTCCACGCCCAGCTCACGCGGTCCCAGGCCAAGCTCGTGCGCTGCGTGCGGGGGTCCATCTGGGACGTGGCCGCGGACGTGCGGGTCGGGTCGCCCACCTTCGGCCGGTGGGTGGGCGCGGGGCTCTCCGAGGACGACGCCCTGCAGTTCTACATCCCCGAGGGCTTCGCGCACGGCTTCGTGGTGCTCAGCGAACACGCGGAGGTCGAGTACAAGTGTTCGGACTTCTACGCGCCCGAGGACCAGTTCGCGGTGCGCTTCGACGACCCGGACCTGGCCGTGGCGTGGCCCCTTAAGGACCCGCTCCTGTCCCCCAAGGACCGGGAAGCGCCCACCTTGGCCGAACTGCGGGCCCGGGGCGGGCTGCCGCGGTACCCGGGATGAGCGCGGCCCCGGCCCCGGGCCGCGATCCCTTCACCGCGGACGACCTTAGGCGGCTCGAGGCCGCCGGAATCCCCCTGGCGGAGGCCCGGCGGCAGGCCGCTCTCCTGGCCCGGCCTCCCGCGCGCCTGCGCTTGGAGCGTCCCTGCCTCGTCGGCGACGGGATCCGCCGGCTCGATCCCGCCGAGGCCCAGCGCTACGCCGCGCGGGGCGCCGAGTTCCTCCGGCGGCGACGGGTCGCCAAATTCGTGCCGGCCTCCGGCGCCGCCACCCGCATGTTCCAGGGATTGCGTGAGGCCCTGGAGGCGCCCCCGGGCGCCCCCCCCACCCCGGCGGCCGCGGCCGTGCTCGGGGCGGCCCACCGCCTGGCCTTCTTCGGGGAATGGGCCCGCGCCCTCGGGATGGGCGAAGGGACGGACGGCCCCGGCGCCGAGGCCGTCCGGGAGCGCATGGCGCGCGACTGGAGGGGGAGCCTGCGCGCCTTGCTCGACGAGCCCGGCCTGGGCTACGCGCGCCTGCCCAAGGCCCTTCTGCCCTTCCACCGCGTGCAGGGCCGTCCCCGCACGGCGCTGGAGGAGCACTGGAGGGAAGCCGAGGCCCTCGGGGTGCGCGTCCTGGACTTCACGCTTTCCCGCGAGCACGACGCGGGCTTCAGGGCCCTGGTGGAGGCGCTGCAAAGCCTTCCCGAGGGCCTGCGCCCGGGGGGCCCGGCGCCTTCCCGGGGGTTCCAGGACCCGGCCACGGACACCCTGGCCGGCGACGGATCCGGCGGCCTTTTCCGCGACGACGCCGGGCGCCTGCTGCTGCGGCCGGGGGGGCACGGCGCCCTGCTCGGGAACCTCCAGGCGCTCGCGGACAAGGCGGAGGCGGCCCTGCTGCGCAACATCGACAACATCGCCCATCCGCGCCTCTGGCCGGGCCAGCTGGAGGCGCGCCGCATCCTGCTCGGCGTGCTGGATGAGGAGATGGAGCGCGGGGGGGACGGGCCCGTGCGGGTGGCGGGCATGGTCCCCAACACCGGCGAACCCGGGGGCGGGCCCTTCTGGGTGCAGGGGCAGCCGCAGCCCCAGATCGTCGAATCCGCCCAGGTGGACCTGCGCGACCCCGCCCAGAAGGCCGTCTTCGCCGCGGCCACCCACTTCAACCCGGTGGACATGGCCTGCGGCCTGGTCGACGGCCGCGGACGCCCCCACGATTTGGCGCGCTACGCCGACCCCGACGCCGTGTTCCTGGCGGCCAAGACCCACGCGGGCAGGCCCCTGGTGGCGCTGGAGCGGCCGGGGCTTTGGAACGGTTCCATGGCCCACTGGAGGAGCGTGTTCGTGGAACTCCCGCTGTCGACTTTCCATCCCGTGAAGACCGTGGCCGACCTGCTCAAGGACGCCCACCAGGAGGCCGCGGCGTGAGGCGCTGCCCGCAGTGCCGCGCCCTGCTCCCGGGAAAGTCCGGCACCTGCCCGTTCTGCGGCGGGGAGCCGGAGGCGGACCTGGCGGAACTGGCCCGGGCCGCCGGGGCCCCCGACCCGGAGCGTTTCGCCGCGGCCGCGGCGCGGCCGGAACCGGCACCTTCGACTGCACCCGCGCCAGCGGCGCCGGAAGCCGGACGCGGGGACGGACCCGGGGCGTCCGACGCCCGGGACCCCCGCGCCGTGTGGGGCGGGGCCCTTGCGAAGGAGTCCGGGGTCTCCCGCCGCGACGAGGCCGTCGGGTTCGAGCGCTATCCCGCCCTGCAGGCCCTTTTGGTGTTCACCGTCATCCTGCTCATGGCCGGACTCATCTATTGGTTCTGGATCTGAGGGTCCCCGGCGCGGGTCGCCATTTCAAGGCGGTAACACGGGCTCGAATCAGGTTGGGGGCACCACTCAGAAAAGCCCGATCTGTAGCTAGGGTGGGCTTTTTCTTTGCCAATGTATAACGAATTGGGATTTGGGGCCTTGTGGCACCCAGTCTCGAAGGCCAACATCTGTTGGGCGCTAAATCAACTGTGGTGGTGAGGCGCCCGGCACTAATAGCGGGATAAGGGGTAGGAAGCCACCTTTGTCTACTGGGGGGAAGATGGGTTCTGGCGCTAGCACGGGCACCCGGATAATATTTAGACTGCAGGGATGTGGTTGCACTGGACCCAATTTTTTGATTCCCAATTACGTAGCCCGGTAGTTTTATGACTTTTGCCGACTGGCTTAAGCAAAAACGAACAAGCATGGGGCTAACCCCTGTTTCATTCGGAACGTTGGTCGGGATTGCCCCCGCCGTAATTCGTGGGCTCGAATCCGCAAAGCGACACCCTCGCAAGAAAACATTGATGGCTCTGGAAAAGCACTTTGCCACCCTCGACCTTCCTAGTGACGTTGCCTCAACGCTTTCCCCGGCATTCAAGCGGATGACTCCGGCCCAACTTCTTGATGCCTGCCGTGACCTGGTGAAGGCGGAGGGCATAGGTGCGCTCGCATACGCGGAGCTTAGAAAGAAGAAGGGCCTCTACTTTGCACTATATGAAGCCGGATTTTCGCAACGTGTTCTCATCAAGAAACTTGGACTCGAGGCAGAATACCGAAACCACCGTGAAGCCAACTGGACCTACAAACGAAATGGGAAAACTTACGGGATGTGGACTTGGCCAAAAATCGTAAGCCAAGCCAGGGCAATAGTTGAACGAGAAGGATTTTTGCCGCCAGCATCTTGGTTCGATGCCAACGGGAAGCAGGGGCTGATTCAAGCGGTCTACAATCTCGGGAAGACTTGGGAAGCCCTCCGAGACGAGCTAGGTGATTTTAAGACCAGCAACTTCGTTGAATCAAGAAACGGAATGCGGTGGCGAAGCCATCCGGAGGCGTCCTTCTCGAACTTCTTATATGCTCGTGGGATTGAACACAAACGAGGCGAAAAGTACCCGGACGAATACACCAAACAGTCCCACCAAAGTTACGGCTATTTCGACCTTCACTTCAAGAGCAAAAAAGGGCAATGGGTTGATGTTGAAATATGGGGAGAAAAACCACATGGGCATAATGAAGAAGGTTACGCCCGAAAGCAGGCTGAAAAAGAGAATCCCCCGCGCTAGGATTTCCTTGGACACTCCGTAAGGGGTATTCTTTCCCAACGGAGGTGCTGAATGAAAAGGAACCATCGAGAGCAAGACCAGAGGCTTGAGGGTTCGGAAGGAACCC
>DAIDJD010000080.1 GCA_027451505.1 candidate division FCPU426 bacterium | reverse complement strand
GACCGGTACAACACGGCCTGGATCATGGAGCGCCATGGCTACAAGACGCCCCGCCAGGCCTTCGAAGCCCATCAGGCGGCCGTTTCGGCCGCCTGACATCGCCCCAAACGGGTGTCCAATAGGACTAGACCGGTGCAGGCTGAAAAAGAGAAGTTCAATCTTTCCAACAAGCTCTTCCTCGGAATCAACTTCCGAGATTGCTTCTCCGAACAAAAACTGGCCCAGTACCTTGCGCCATACATAGGTACCGTAACGCCGTTTGTCTTCAAAAAACGAACCGACAGGTTGCTCCCTTCAACGCATTGGTCGAATACTGATGAACTCATAGACTTCTGCCGTCAGTTAGCGTCTGAACAGGCTGACGGAGTATTCCCCTCCGAAGGTTGGCTTAGAAAAAGAGGCCGCTTTAAGAATAGGGCTGGTGAACCCTACAACACAGCCTCGGTATATATCAAAACTTGGATTGGAGGCATTCGAAAGCTTCGGGAAATATTGGGACAGGCAGACAAAAGCACCAAGCTTTGGACTAAAGAAAAAGCGCTCGCCGCCTATATGGATTGGTTTGAGCGCTATGGTTTTACCGCCGGACAAGCCAGAGCAAAGCAGAAAGCGGGTGATAGCTCTTTGAGCGTGAAGGAATACCGAACTGCGACAAATATCTGTAGCGCTGTTCATAAATTCATTGGGGGTACCGCAAAGGCCAATAAGCTCTTAAACATCACTATTGATAGGCAACGCCGCTGGAATAAAGAAGGTGTTCGGACCTTCTATAAAGACCTCTGGTCCCGTTTCCAATTAACACCGCCTCAAGTTGTTTATCTGCACCGCAAGGGATTACTGCCCAGTTCGATTACGTTGGAAGAGGTCGAGGTTGCACGAAAGGTGCAGGACGGAGCAAAACGCCTATTCGGGAGTGTCGAAGGCCTGCAAAATGTTTTGGGCATTCAACCTTTCACCACAAAACAATGGATTCTGGACCACGGGCTATTGCCTCCAAAACGAAAAAGGCGAACGGCGAAAATTGAGGGGCTCTTTGAGTAATTAACCCGAGGGAATGAGTGCCGTGGAATACGACCATAACCAATGGGCTATGCCGTATTCCGACGCCTAAACGCTACTTGTTGTAAGGGCGGCGTGCGCTCGCGGCCCAGAGTAGGCAGGCGCCGAGTCCGAGATTGGTTCCTAGCGCGAGCGGCAGAGCGTCAAAACCCGCTCAAAAGTACCCACTAGGAATGGAGGAATGGAGAAGACCCTGACGTGTTAAGGTTGGCTTGTTGAGGCCGTGTTAGAGACATCTTGCCTCCCGGGGCGGTCGGCCAGGCGAAAGAGCAGCAGGAGTCCGGAAACGCTTCCTAGGGTCAGCCCCAGGGCCGCCCGCGGGCCCCAGGGCCGGAAGACCAGGCCCATGACCCACGGCAGGAACATGCTCCCCGCCCCCGACCCCACGAACAGCAGGCTGGTGATCCGGCTGCTGACCCGGGCCCGCCCGCACAGGCGCCGCCCGGCGAAGACCAAAAGCGTCGGGAAGATGCAGGCCATGGTCAGCCCCATGGCCGCGTCCCCGGTCCACAACGCCCACCGCGCCGACGGGAAGGCCAGCAGCAGGCCCAGCGACAGCACCGCCCCCGGGATGATCCACGCCAGGAAGGCGCGGGCCTCGAAGCGCGCCAGCACCGGGATCCCGGCTAGGCGCCCCAGGCCCAGAAGGCCCCAGAACATTGAGTTCAGCAGCGCCGCCTGGGAGACGTCGGCGAGACGACGGTCCACGGCGTATTGGTAGATCCAGGAGCCGAAGCCGGTCTCGGTGCAGCCGTACAGGAAGAAGCAGGCCATGAGCAGGCCAAGCCCTCCCCGGTCCGGCCCGGATTCGGAGGCGTCCCCGTCCGGGGCGTGGGGCTCCGGGCTGGGCACCACGAACAGCCACGCCGCCAGGGGCAGCAGCGCCAGCGCCAGGACGCGGTAGGCCCAGGCCGAGCCGCCGTGGCGGGTCAGGGACCAGGCCACGACCATGGGCGCGACGAAGGCGCCGACCCCGAAAGAGAAGTGCATGCCGCTGAGGTAGGGCCCGACGCGGGTCCCGTAGACCCAGGGCAGCAGGGTGTTGCTGCCGACGTCCAGAAGGCTCTCGGCGAAGCCCAGCAGCAGGGCCAGAAGCGCCAGCGGCGCCAGGGTGGGGGCCTGGGGGAAGAGGGCCATCAGCCCGGCGCAGGCCAGGGTGGCCACGCCGATGGAAGGGTGGCAGCGGTGCCGGGCGAACCAGAAGCCGCAAAAAAAGGCGCCCAGGAGGTAGCCCAGGGGGCGCAGCAGCAGCACCAGGCTGACCCCCGCGAGGGTGCTGCCGGTACGGTGGGCGAGGTCCCCCAGGGAGGGCCCCAGGACCCCCACGATGAGGCCCACCGCGATGAGGTTGGCGTAGTAGGTGGCGAGCTTGGCGGTGGGCGAGGACAGGCGCATGGGGGTCGCGCCGGCCCTTGAGCCGGTGCGTCCGGGGAAGGAGGGGGGGGCGTTCAGGCCTGGATGCGGGCGAACAGGCGCGCGCCCAGGGCCAAGGCCAGGGCGGTCAGGACGCCCAGCACCGCGGCGTCCAAAGCCGTTCCCCGGCCCGGGACGCCCAGAAGGCAGGCGCGCAGCCCGTCCACGCCGTAGCTCAGGGGGTCCAGGGCCGCGGCCAAGCGCAGGCCCCGAGGGGCGTCGTCCAGGGGGAACAGCGCCCCGGACAGGAAGAAGATCGGCATGACCAGGAAGTTCATGATGAGCTGGAAGCCCTGCATGTCCTCAAGCACCGAACCCAGGGCCGTGCCGAGCGCGGTGAACAGCAGGGCGATCAGGAAGAGGAAGGCCAGGGCCCCGGGGAGCCCGGAGAGGTGGGCCGGGCGGAACCCCAGGGCCAGGCACAGCCCCAGCACCAGGACCCCTTGGAGCGCCGCCACGGTCGCGCCCCCCAGGGTGCGCCCGGCCATGATGGCCAGCCGGGGCACCGGAGCCACCAGGGTCTCCTTGAGGAAGCCGAACTGCCGGTCCCAGATCACCTCGATGCCGGAGAACATGGCCGTGAACAGGGCGCCCATGGCCACGACCCCTGGGGCCAGGAAGTCCAGGTAGTTGCCCCCGCCGGCCTTGCGGTACATGGGCCCCAGCCCGAAGCCCAGCGCCACCAGGAACAGCAGGGGCTGGCCCAGCGACCCCACCACCCGGGCCCGCGAGCGGACGTAGCGCTTGAGTTGGCGCAGCCAGAGCGCGAACAGCACGTCGGTCAACGCCGCCCCCACATCTTGCGGAATCCGCGCATGCGGTCGGTCCCATCGGCCTCCTCGGGCCGCATGCCGTGTCCGGTGAGGCGGATGAAGGCCTCCTCGAGGGTGGCCGTGCCCGTGGAGGCCCTCAGGCCGGCCGGGCTGTCTTGGGTCAGCAGCCGTCCGTGGTCGATGATCGCCACGCGGTCCGCGGCGCGTTCGGCCTCCTCCATGTAGTGCGTGGTCAGGAAGACCGCGACCCCCTCGGCCCGGCGCAGGTCCTTGAGGTAGGTCCAGATGTGGTTGCGCGTCTGGGGGTCGAGGCCCACCGTGGGCTCGTCCAGGAAAAGGACGCGGGGGTGGTGGAGCAGGCCCCGCGCGATCTCGAGGCGGCGCTTCATGCCCCCGGAAAAGGTCTTCACCCGGGAGTCCGCGCGGTCCCCGAGGTCCACGAAACCGAGCATCTCGCGCACGCGGGCCGCCCGCGCCCCGCGGGGCAGGCCGTACAGCACGGCGTGGAGGTCCATGTTCTCGCGGGCGGTGAGCTCGTCGTCCAGGCTGGGATCCTGGAACACGATGCCGAAGGACCGCCGGGCGCCCTCCGGATCATGCACGACGTCGTGCCCGTCCAGCAGCGCCCGGCCGGCGTCGGGCCTCAGCAGGGTGGTCAGCATCTTGATGGTGGTCGTCTTGCCCGCCCCGTTGGGGCCGAGCAGGGCGAAGCATTCCCCGGCCGGGACGCTGAAGGACACGCCGTCCACGGCCTTGAAATCCCCGAAGGACTTCCCCAGCCCTTCGACCTCGAGGATGGCCGCCGCGCTCAAGCGGTGACGGCCACCTTGTCCATGCTGGTGTCCACGGGCAGCCCGAAATTGGAGTCGAAAAGCGCGTCCACGCGGGCCAGTTCGGCGGCGTCGAACTTGGGCGTGTCCGGGGCCGCGGCGAAGGCCTCGAGCTGGGCCTCGTCGTAGATGTTGGGCAGGCAGGAGGTGATCTCGGGCTTGGCCAGGATGTACTGCAGCGCGGCCTGGGCCAGGGTCCGCCCGCGGCCCTCGGTGACGAAGCCGAGTTGGGCGATTTTCTTGAGGCCCTGCTCCAGCCAGACGCGCTTGCGGTGGGCCCGGTGGTCGGTGGGGTCGAACTTGGTGTCGGCGCTGTAGGCCCCCTCCAGCATGCCGCTGCTGTGGGGCACGCGCACCAGCAGGCCGCAGTCGCGCTGGGAGGCCACCTGGATCAGCCGGCGGCCCGGGTTCTGCTCGAGCATGTTGTAGATCATCATGAGGGCGTCCACGCGGCGCTTCTCCATGGCCCGAACCCCCTCGGGCTCCCAGCCGATGGCCGGCCCCAGGGAGACGCCGTAGGCGCGGATCTTGCCCTCGGCCTTGAGGCGCTCCAGAAGCGCGAACGTGTCGTCGCGCTCGATGGCCCCCATCTTGGCGTTGTGCAGCATCCATAGGTCAATGGTGTCGGTGCCCAGGCGTTCCAGCGCCCCCTCCAACCCCCGGCGCACGAAGTCCGGGTCGAAGTTCTGGGGCTGCTCCACCTGGCCCTTGCGCTCCGCCAGCGGGGTGTCCTTCCAGACGTAGCCGAACTTCGTGGAGATGCAGATCTCCTTGCGCCGGTGCCCCAGGGCCTCCTTGAGGATGCGCTCCCCGTCCCCGTTGCCGTAGGTGTCGGCGGTGTCGAAGAGGGTGACGCCCCGGTCCAGGGCCTTCTGCAGCAGGGAGAGGCAGTACGCCCGGTCCTTCAGCCGCTCGTTGCTGGCGTACCACCAGGGCGTGGACACCGTCCACACGCCGAAGCCGATCACGCTGGCGCGGACGCCGCTCTTGCCGAATGTACGTTGTTCCATGGGAAACGCTCCTTGGGTGGGGGAGGCCGTCAAGGGACCCGGACGGGCATGGATGCCGACCGTTCGGGACGGACATTCTAACCCCGGTGGTTTGGGCACGCTAGGGCCGCCTTGCCGGGGACACGGTGGGGGCCCTTTACCTACGCCGACTCGGTGGGCAAAATAAGGCCATCCTTCCGATTCAAGGAGAGGCGGGCATGGCTTCCCAGGCGGATGTACCGGAATTCGATCCACGCAGCGTGGATCGGGTCATGAAGCTCGGCGGCAAAAAGAAATTGGACGAACTCATCGGGATCCTGGACGCCTCGGCCCCGGTGCGCCTGGAGGACCTCAAGAAGGCCTCCGGTGCCGGGTCCGTGCGCGCCGCCGCCCAGTCGCTCAAGGTCACGGCCGGCGGCCTGGGCCTGGCGAAGCTTGAGGACCTTTGCGACCGCGTGCTGGAGACCGGCGCCTCACCGGATGCCGGGTTCCTCCGGCAGTTGGAGCAAGCCTGGACCGCCGGGCGCAAGGCCCTGGGCCGGCACCGCGCCGGGTTGTAGCGGCGGATCATCCGGCAGCGGCTCTTCAGGACAGCCCACCTTCATCGTGCCAGCGCCAATTTGAACACCGCCCTTCGTACGTGTCCTCCCGAGCCTAGGTCCAGCACCAAAAAGTAGATTCCGTCGGCGTCCCGGGTGAGGTCCATCCATAGCCCGTGCGGCCCGGCATCCAAGTCCCCGAGGTCCCAACGGCGGACCTCCCGCCCGCTGATGGAGTATAGCGCCAGACCGGTCGGCCCATCTTGGGGCAGTTGGAATGCCGCATAGATTTGGCCGCTTCCCGGATTGGGGGCCGCTTGCAGTTCGAGGGTCGCGCCGGGAGTGGGCGTGGCCGAGGGGCTGCAACTAGGGGTGGCCGTGGACGAAGCGGTTCGCGTGGGGGTAAGGGACGGAGTGGCGGTGGACGTGTTCGAAGGCGTAGGGGTGTCGGTAGGGGTAACGGACGGAGTGTCGGTAGGGGAGTCGGTAGGAGTAACGGACGGAGTGTCGGTAGGCGTGTCGGTAGGAGTAACGGACGGAGTGGCAGTAGGAGTGTCGGTAGGAGTAATGGACGGGGTGTCGGTAGGGGAGTCGGTAGGAGTAACGGACGGAGTGGCAGTAGTGGTGTCGGTAGGAG
>DAIDJD010000079.1 GCA_027451505.1 candidate division FCPU426 bacterium | reverse complement strand
GGCCGAGGAGTTGAAAATGGAGGTCAAGGGCCGCGACCTGGTCACGGGGCTGCCCCGCAGCCTCGAGGTCGGCAGCCAGGAGATCCGGGAGGCCCTCGAGGAGCCCCTCCAGCACATCATCGACGCGGTGAAGATGACGTTGGAGCGCACCCCTCCCGAATTGGCCTCGGACATCGTCGAACGGGGCATGCTCCTGGCGGGCGGGACCGCGCTGCTGAAGAACTTGGACCAGCGCCTCCGCGAGGAGACCGGGGTGCCCGTGAACCTGGCCAACGACCCACTCACCTGTGTCGTCGCCGGAGCCGGTCGGGTGCTCGACGAGAGCACCGAGGACCTTTTGAAGCTGGTCCGGCCCGAAAAGGAATTTTTCTGATCCAGGCCCGGCCCGCGCCATGAACGGGAGGTCCAAGCCCCTGCATCGCTGGTGGCCGCTCGCGGCCGCGGGGGGGTTGGCCCTGGCCGTGGTCGCTGGGCGGAACCTTTTCACCCGCATCCAGGGCCCCCTGTCCGGCCCCGTCCGGGGCCTGGCCGCCCCCCTTGCCCGTTCCCTGCGCCACGCCGCCGCCCCCCGGGAAGGCGAGGCGGATTTGCTCCGCCGCCGGGTGCTTCTGCTGTCCATCGAAAACGCCACCCTGCGCGAAGCCCTGGCAAGGGCCCGGGCCCGGGCCCAGGATCCCCACCTCGTGTTCCCGGACCAGCGCCTGGCCAAGCTCCTGCCCTGCGCCGTGGAGTTCCGTGACCCGGCCGCTTGGTTCAAGGAGTTCACCGTGGACGTCGGGGCCGACGACCAAGTGCGCCCGGACGCCGGCGTCCTGGACGCCTATGGCGTCGTCGGGCGCCTGGACAAGGTCGGCGGGGCCAGTTCCTCGGTGGCCCTGCTCAGCGATCCCTCCTGCCGGCTCTCCGCGCGCCTGGCCCGGACCGGCCTGGAGTGCGTGGTGGCCGGGGACGGCCGGGGCGGCTGCCTGCTCGAGCATCTGGGCGGCCAGGACGATGTGCGCGTCGGCGACCTGGTCGAGACCGGGGCGGGCAGCCTGAGCTTCCCGCCGGGGGTGCCGGTGGGCAAGGTGCTGAGGCTGGAGCGCCTCGACGAGGGACTGCGCCTGCGCGTGGAGGTGCAGCCGAGCGCGCCCCTGGACCGCCTGGACGGCCTGTACGTCTGGGTGGGCGAGCCCCGGCCGTGACCGCCGCCTTCCTGGCGTCCCTGGCCGTGGTCTCCGCCATCCTCCAGGCGGGCCTTCCGTTGCGTTGGTCGCCGGTGGACCTGCCCCTTCTTCTGGTGGCCTTCGCCGGCCTTTCCCGCGGGAACGGGCTGGGGTTGGCCTGCGGGGTGGCGGCCGGGCTCACCCTGGATTGCCTTCTGGGGGGGCCCGCCGGACTCAGGTTGGCCCCCCTGGCGCTGACGGGCGCGCTGGCCGACGCGCTCCAGCCCGGGGTCAACCGGGACCAACCGCGGCTGCAGGTGCTGGCCGTGCTGGCGCTCACGTTCTTCCATGACGGCTGCCTGGCGCTGATGGCGCGGCGCCTGGGCGTGCCGCAGTACGGGCCGCGCCGGGCGGTCCTGGAGTACGAACTGCCGCGCTTGGCCGCCCAGGCCCTCGGGTGCCTTCCCCTGTTCGGCTTGCTGGGTGTCGTGGTGCGGCAGCGGGTGTTCCAGGACAGGCGCCAGGGCCGGGTCAAGACGATACGCCGATGGCAGTGATCTGGAGGCGGCTGTCGCGTCCCGGACCGGATCGGACGGCCGCCCGGATCCGGTTCGTGGGCTGGTGCACGGCGCTGTTCTTCCTGGCTTTGGCCGTGCGCCTGTTCCAGATGCAGATCCTGGAGGGCGCGCGCTACAGGGACCTGGCCCGGCTCAACAGCGTCCGCATCGTGCCCATACGGGCGCCGCGGGGCCTGATCCTGGACCGTCACCTGCGCGTGCTCGTCTCCAACGCGCCGGCGGTGAGCGCTGGAATCACCCCGGCCGAGCTGCCCCGGGACCCGGCCGATGCCGCGGCCGTCGTGGCGCGGATCGCGGGGCTGTTGAAGGTGCCCCTCGGGGTGGCGCTGCTGAAGGTCACCAATCAGGAGAACCGGCCCTACGCGCCGGCCCGGTTGGCCTACGACATGGATCTGGCGGACGTGGCCCGCCTGGAGGAACGCTGGGCCTCCCTGCCCGGGCTGACGATCTGGCAGGACAGCAAACGCGCCTATCCGCTGCCGGTGGCGCCCCACGTGCTCGGCTACGTAGGGGAGATCACCGAGCCCGAACTGGCGCGGCTGGCCCCCAAGGGCTACCACCGCGGCGACTTCGTCGGGCAGACGGGGCTGGAGTCCTACTACGATCAGGTGCTGCGCGGGGTCGACGGCGGCGAAGAGGTCCGCATCGACGCGGCCGGCCACGAACTCGGGCTTCTCGGGCGGCTGCCGGCCCGGCCGGGGCGCAACTTGGTGCTCACGCTCGACGCCGGGCTGCAGGCCGTGGCCGAGCGCGCGATGGGCGACCAGTCCGGGGCGGTGGTGGCCCTGGACCCCCGCAACGGCGAGGTGCTGGCCATGGTCAGCAAGCCCGACTATCCCTCGGCCGACTTCGCCGGGAGGGTCGACCCCAAGGTCTGGGAGGCGCTCGCCGACGACGAGCGGCACCCCCTCGACAACCGGGCCGTGCAGGGGCTCTATCCGCCGGGGTCGGCCTTCAAGATCGTCACCGCGTTGGCGGCCCTCCAGGAGGGCGCCATCACCCCGCGGACCCGGTTCACCTGCAACGGGATCTTCTGGATCTCGACGTGGCCCTACCGCTGCTGGAAGGAGGTCGGCCACGGCTCCATCGCGGTGGAGCAGGCCATCGTCGAAAGCTGCGACATCTTCTTCTATCAGGCCGGCTTGAAGCTCAAGGTGGACGCCCTGGCCCGCTGGACGCGCAAATTCGGTTTCGGATCCAAGACGGGGATCGATCTTCCGGGCGAGCAGGCGGGCGTGGTCCCCGACCCCGCGTGGAAGCTCGCCCACGAGGGGATGCCCTGGTTCCCTGGCAACACCGTGATGATGTCCATCGGCCAGGGGTTCCTGCAGGCCACCATCCTGCAGCTTGCGCGGGCCGTGGCCGCCGTGGCCAACGGCGGCTATTTGGTGCACCCCCACCTGCTCAAGGAGGTCACCGACAGCCAGGGCGACGTGCTCGAGACGGTGCGCGAGCCCCCCCCCGTGGACCTGGGCCTGGATCCGTCCAACCTCGCCCTGGTGCGCCGGGGCATGGTGGGGGCCGTGGAGAGCCCGCGGGGCACGGCCTCCCGGGCGCGGGTGCCCGGGCTCACGGTGGCCGGCAAGACCGGGACGGCGCAGAACTCCCAGGGCGAGGACCACGCCGTGTTCATCTGCTTCGCGCCCGCCGAAAGCCCGCAAGTCGCCATCGCCGTCATCGTCGAGCACGGTGGGGAGGGTGGGCTCACCGCCGCGCCGGTGGCGCAGCGCATGCTCGCCTACCTGTTCAAGGGGAGGCTCTAAGGTCGTGCCCCCGGCCCTTCCTCCGCCCTCCCGCCGCCTGGACCGCACGCTCATCGTCCTGGCCCTGGGCCTATGCGCGGTCTCCCTGGTCCTCATCGCCTCGGCGACGGCGGCCGACCCCGGGTCCCACCACCTGCCCCTGCGGCAGGGCCTGTGGATCCTCCTGGGCCTGGGCGCGATGCTCCTGGCCGCCGGCCTGGACCACCACGGCTTGGTGGCCCTGGGGTACTGGGCCTACGCCGTGGTCGCCGGCTTGCTGCTGCTGGTGCTCCTGACGGGCAAGCGCAGCAGCCACGGCGCCACCAGTTGGCTGGACCTGCGATTGTTCTACCTGCAGCCCGCCGAA
>DAIDJD010000078.1 GCA_027451505.1 candidate division FCPU426 bacterium | reverse complement strand
CTTCCCGCTCCCGGCGCCGCCGCTGCTCCAGGTGGGCGGTGTAGTTGCCCTCGGTGACGCGGATCCCGGCCCCGTCCAACTCCCAGATCTCGTCGCACTCCCGGTCCAGGAAGTATCGGTCGTGGCTGACCACCAGCAGGGTCCCCTCGAACTCGTCCAGGGCCTCCTCCAGGACCTCGCGGCTGAGGATGTCCAGGTGGTTCGTGGGCTCGTCGAGCACCAGGAAGTTGGGCCCCCGAAGCATCAGCTTGGCCAGGACCAGGCGGGCCTTCTCGCCGCCGGAGAGGTTTCCCACCCGGCTGTCGATGTCCCCCCCGCTGAACAGGAAGCGCCCGCCTATCCCGCGTATGGTCTGCTGGCCCTCCCCGGGCAGCAGGCTCCAGATCTCCTCCATGACCGTGTTCTTCGGGTCGAGGTCGGACTGCATCTGGTCGTAGTAGCCGAGCTCCACCCCTTTGCCCAGGCCGGCCCGGCCCGCCGAAGCCGGTTCGCGCCCCACCAGCACCTTCAGCAGGGTGGACTTGCCCGCCCCGTTGGGCCCGATGAGCCCGACCCGCGACCCGCGGTAGAGCGTGTGGGTGAAGGGTTCCAGCAGGGTCCGCTCCCCGAAGGACTTGGCCACCCCCTCGAAGACGGCGACCTCCTTGCCCGAGGCCTGCTTCTGGTTGATGGCGAAGGCCATTCCCCGGGGCTTGCGGTCGGGGCCCTCGACGCGTTCGAGCTTTTCGAGCATCTTGCGCCGGGCCTGGGCCTGCTTCGTGTTCTGCCCGGCGATGTTCCTGCGGATGAAGTCCTCGGTGCGCGCGATCAGGGCGTTCTGCTCGTCCAGGGCCTTGGCGGCGAGCTCCTGCTCCTTGTCCTTGTTGGCCTTGTAGAAGCTGTAATTGCCGGGGTACAGCTTCAGGCGCGCGTCCTTGAGCTCCACGATCTCGGTGACGACCCGGTCGAGGAAGTAGCGGTCGTGGCTGATGCACACCAGGGCGCCCGGGTAGTCCGCCAGGAAGCCCTCCAGCCATTCGCACATCCCGGTGTCCAGGTGGTTGGTGGGCTCGTCCAGCAGCAGCAGCCGGGGCTGGCTGATGAGCAGCTTGGCCAGCATCAGGCGGGTCTTCTCGCCGCCGGAGAACCCGGCCACTTCCCGCTCGAAGTCCGCGGGGCTGAAGCGCATCGCCTGCAGCACGCCCTCGGCCCGGCTCTCGTAAGCGTAGCCGTCCAAGGCGGTGAAGCGGCCCTGGGCGTCGGCGTAGCGGTGCATGACCTTGTCCAGGCGTTCGGCGTCCGCGGCCACGGCCGGGTCGGCCATCTCGTGCTCGAGGCGCTTCATCTCCGCCTCGAGGGCCAGGAGCTCGGGCCGCGCGGTGAGCATCTCCTCGCGCAGCGTGTGCCCCGGGTTGAAGTTGGGGTGCTGGCTGAGGTGCCCCACGGTGAGGCCCTTTTGCCGGGAGATGTCCCCCTCCGAGGGCTCCTCCTCGCCCAGAAGCATGCGGAACAGGGTCGTCTTCCCCGCCCCGTTGGCCCCGATCAGGCCGATGCGGCGCCCGTCCTCGATGGCCCAGTCGGCGCCCTCGACGATGTCGCGGGCGCCGAAGTATTTGGAGACCTTGGCGAAGGTGACCAGGGGCATGTCAGGGCTTCCAGTCCAGGGGTTCCCGCAGGGCCCCCGCGAGGCAGCCCAGGAGGGCGCGGTGCAGGCGACCGTTGGTCGCGACGATGCCGGGGCGGCCCAGGGCGTAGGGACCGCCCTGGATGTTGGTCACGCGGCCGCCGGCCTCCTCCAGGACCAGGCCGGCCGCGGCCACGTCCCAGCTCTTGAGCCCGTATTCCCAGAACCCGTCGAAACGCCCCGAGGCCGTGAAGCAAAGATCCAGCGCGGCCGAGCCCATCCGCCGCAGCGCCTGGAAGCGCCGCAGCGCCGCCATCCATTCCCGCGTGTTCTCCCCGCTCTCCCGGGCGGTGTAGCTGAAGCCGCTGGCGAGGACCGCCTCCAGGGGCTTGGCCTGGCCGGAGACGCGGGTGGGCCGCCCGTTGAGGAGGGCGCCCCGGCCCCGCGCGGCGGTCCAGGTCTCCCCCAACGCGGGCGCGTGGACCACCCCCACCAGCGGCACCCCGGCCGCGGCGTCGGAGATGCGGCCCCGGGCCGCGCGCGCGCCGCGGCTCCAGACCCCGATGCTGACGCAGAACGTGGGAAGGCCGTGGCTGTAATTGACCGTGCCGTCGAGGGGGTCGATGAACCAGGTGCATTCGGCCCCGCCCGATTCGTCGCCCTGCGGGCCGCCCTCCTCGCCGACGATGGCGTGGCCCGGGAAGGCCCGGCGTATGCCCCGGACGATGAGGGCCTCGCAGGCGCGGTCGACCTCGGTGACGGGGTCGGTGGCGCCCTTCCAGCTGATGGCCAGGCGTCCGCGGAACTTGCGCATCTGGAGACGGCCCGCCTCAAGGGCGAGTTCCCGGGCGAGGCGTAGGATCTTGGAGGTGTCCATGGGGCGGAGGGCCCCCTTCAGGAGCGGATGAAGACGGAGTCGGGCAGGGCGTCGAGCAGGGTCCAAAGTCGCGGATCCTCGTGGCCGAGCCCGTCCAGGGACAGCGCGCGGATCCCCCGGAGGAGGACCACCCGCAGCTTCCCCGTCAGGCTCACGGCGTCGTTGGCCCAAGCCTCGGCGCCGGGGGACCTCAGGAACATCTCGCCGCTCGGGGGATCGCGGCGCTCGGGTCCGCGGGTGCGCATGAGCGTTTCCCAGGCGGCGTAGGGGAGTTCGGAGGACCCGGCGGCGTCCCAGAGGCGCCCCGCCGCCGGCAGCGTCCATTCGATCCGGGACGCGGGCACCCCGGCCAAGCCCTCCAACACCGTGGCGCACCACGCCGGCGGGGCCAGGGGCCCGGGCCCGCCGGCGGGGCGGTACCCCCGCACCAGGAGCCGGTCGCAGAGACCCGCCCATCCGGACCAGTCGGCGCCGGGGGGCGGGCCGCCCGGGTCCGAGGGCGCCGCCACCAGGGCGCAGGCCAGCCCCGCCGCGCGCAGGGCCGGAGCCAGGGCGCGGACGAAGTCCGCGCCCGCGGCGCCCGGAGCGGGCCCCAGATCCAGGCAGATCCCCCGCGCGCCCTCCTGCCCGAGTCGGCGCGCCAGGACGCCGGGATCCCAGTCCCCCGCGGGCGGGGGGACGGCGGCCTCCAGCCGGGGCCACAGCTCCACGCCGGCGGCCCCGGCCGAGGCGCGCACCCGCTCCGCGGCCGGGTCGGCGGAACGCTCCGGCAGGCCCCGGGGGTCCAGCCGGTACCAGCGGGGATAGACGCGCCGGAACAACGATGCCCGGGCCTCGAAGGCCTCGGCCCCGGCGCTGCCCGGCCCCAGCCAGGCGGAGAGGTCCAGGGCCGGGTTCACCCCCCGGTCCGGGGCTGGAACGGGGCCTCAGCCGCCCGGGAGGCCTGCTCGTCGGCGTGGTAGCTGGAGCGGACCAGGGGGCCGCTCTCCACCACCCGGAAGCCCATCTCCAAGCCGCGGCGGCGCCATCCCTGGAAGGCCTCGGGACGCACGTACTCCACCACCGGCAGGTGGTCGGGGGTGGGCTGGAGGTACTGCCCCAGCGTCACGATGCCCACCCCGGCGGCCCGGAGCGCGGCGAGGGTTTCCTCCACCTCGGAATCCGCCTCCCCGAGCCCCAGCATGAGCCCGCTTTTGGTGGCCAATCCGGCGTCCGCGGCCGCCTTGAGCAGCGCGAGGCTGCGGTCCCACCGCGCCACGCTGCGCACCCGGGGCGCCAGGCGCGGCACCGTCTCCACGTTGTGGTTGAGGATGTCCGGACGCGCCCCGAAGACCAGGTCCCAGGAGCCGCGCTTGCCCAGGAAGTCCGGCACCAGGACCTCCACGCTCGTCCCCGGGGCCGCCGCCCGGGTCAGCCGTATGGTGCGCTCCCAGATCGCGGCCCCTCCGTCGGGCAGTTCGTCCCGGGCCACGCTGGTGATGACCACGTGCCGCAGGCCCATGCGCCGGACGCTCTCGGCGACCCGTTCCGGCTCGGCCTCGTCCAAGGCCGGGGGACGACCGGTCTTCACGGCGCAGAAGCCGCAGGCCCGTGTGCACACGTCGCCCAGGATCATGATGGTGGCGGTTCCCCGGGACCAGCATTCCCCGAGGTTGGGACAGCGGGCCTCCTCGCACACCGTGTGCAGGCCCAGGCCGGTGACGCGGGCGCGGGTGGCCTCGTAGCCCTCACCGCCCGGGAGTTGGGCCCTCAGCCAGGGGGGTTTGCGCCCCTGGGCGCGGATGACGGCGGTGGGGATGAGGGTCACGGCTTCATTCCTCGATTCGGCGGCGCCCGCGCACGGGGCTCAGCACGCGCCACCGGCAGGCGAGACCCTTGGGCAACTGGATGAGGTCCCCGGGGCCCACGCGGACCTCGGCCCCCCCGGACTCGACCACGGCCTCGCCCTCCAGGACCAGGCAGGTTTCGGCGGCGGCGTAGCCCCACTCGAAGGAACAGGGGCCGCAGACCCAGGGGACCCAGGCGGCGGCTTCGGCCCCCTCCCGGGGCGTGGACCTGCGGACGACCGGCTTCACGGCGCCCCTTGAGCTCGGGTGACGGACATTATGTCCCGGCCGGGAGCCGCCGCACAAGGGAGGGCCCGGGCGGCCCTCAAAGGTCCTTGAAGCTGCACACCCGGTTGCGCCCGGTGTGCTTGGCCTTGTACAGGGCCTCGTCGGCGAGATGGATCAGGTCGCGCTGTTCGCGGGCGGCCTGGGGAAAGGTGGCCAGCCCGACCGAAAGGGTGATGCGCTGGGCCTGCTCCCCCTGGCCGCCGCTGAGGCGCGCGGCGCAATCGGCCCGCAGCGCGTCCATGCGTTCGCGGGCCTCCACGATGTCGCAGCCCGGCATGATGACGACGAATTCCTCCCCGCCGTAGCGCGCCACCACGTCGGTGTCCCGGCGGACGCCCTCGCGCAGGAGCGTGGCCACCTTGCGCAGCACCACATCGCCCTCCTGGTGGCCGAAGGTGTCGTTGAACTTCTTGAAGAAATCGATGTCCGTCAGGGCCAGGGAGAGGGGCTCCCCGACGCGCAGGGCCCGGCCCAACTCCTCGGCCAGGCGCTCCTGGAAATAGCGGTGGTTGTAGAGGCCGGTGAGCCCGTCGGTGGTCGCGAGCTTGCGGTGCAGGGCGTAGAGGCGGGCGTGCTCCAGGGTGACGGCGGCCTGGCTGGCGAAGATGTAGGCGGCGTCGCGCTCCTCCTCGGTGAAGGGCTCCGCGGCCCGGTCGAGCTTGAGCACGCCGGCCAGGCGCCCCCCCATCCGCAGCGGGGCCAGGAGGAAATTCCGGGGGCTCGAGTCGAGCCCCTCCAGGAACGCGGCCGGGGCGGCCGCCCCGGCCGGGGCGTTGAAGAGGACCGCCCCCTCGGCCTGGGCCAGGGTGGCGCTGAGGGCGGCCGAACGGTCGAGGGAAAGGGCCTCCGGGGCGTCGCCGCGGTAGCCCTCGCCGGCGATGCGCCGCAGCGCGCCGCCCTCCTCCTCGCGCATGCCCAGGGCCCAACTGTCGCAGGGGACCAGCCCCTTCAGGAGCGCGCCGAAGCGCTCCAGCAACTCCGGCCGCTCCAGGTCCAAGGACAGCGCCTTGCTCGCCTCGTAGAGCATGCGGCTGCGCTCGCCGGAGCGCGTCAACCTCTGGAGGTGCCCCGCGGCCTGGAGTTCGCCGACGACGAGGCCTCCGAGGGCGTCCAGGGCCGCGCAGGCGTCGGCGTCGAAGGCTCCGGGCTCGGCGCGGTCGCAGCACAGCAGCCCGACCAGGCGACCCTCGTCCAGGAGCGGCACCGCGCGCAGCGAGCCGACCTCGTAGGGCGGCTCCGCGTAGGGCAACGCGGCGCAGGCGGTCGGGCTCAGGGAATCCATCCCGATGGCCCGCCGCTCCCTCAGGGCCAACCCGAGGTAGCCCTCGCCCACGGCGACGCGGGCACGGGTCCGCGGACGGCCCCGGCGCATGCGCAGCGTCCAAAGTTCCGCGGCGTCCGCGCCGGCCCGCCACAAGCCCAGGGAATTCCAATCGGGGTGCGAATGGAACGCCAGATCCAGGAGGCGCGCCTGCCTTCGCTCCAGGGGATCCGCGCCCGGACCGGGGTCCGTGGTCGGGGCCAGGGACGGGGGCGCCGGCCGGGGCGGAGGGGCGTCGTTGCGCTCGCCGGACGCCTCCTTGTCGCGGGACCGGTCGGGGCGGACGCCCCGGTCGCCGGGGTCCCCCACGGCCGCCGGACGCGGCCCGGGTTCGGCCCGGAACAGCGCGCCCAAGGTCCAGCCCAAAAGCGGGAAGGCCAGCGTCAGGGCCCGCGGCCAGATCCCCCCGACGCCCGGGGAGGCCGCGCCGTCGGAATGCGCCTGCATCCAGACCGGGAAGGACTCCAGCAGCGTCACCAGCGCGGCGGGACCCAGGGCGGCCATGGGCCCGGCGTTGCGCGCCAAAGCCAGCGCCAGCAGCGGGTACACGGCCCACAGGGGCGATCCCAGGTCGCCGCTGAGCCCGACGCAGAGATAGGCCAGGGCGAAGAGCACCCAGGGCGCGGCCGGCGAGCGCAACGCCGGGGCCGACTTGCCGCGCTCCATGGCCACGACGTAGAAGGCCAGCGGGCCCAGGCAAAGGAAGCCCAGGCTGGCCGCCAGCGGCGCCGATGCGAGGTCCAGGCGGGTCCCCAGCGCGGCCAGGGCGCCCAGAAGGCCGGCGGCGACCTCCGCCACCAGGACGGCCAGGACCACGAAGGGCCAGAGGGTCACGACGGGCGTCCCCGCCCCGCGGCGCCGTCCCTGCGTTCGATGGCCGCGACCAAGTCCGCGATGAGGGGCCGCGGGGACTCCAGGTCCACCGCCATGCCGGCGGCCTCGGCCGCGCCCCGGGTGACCGGTCCCAGGCACAGGGCCCGGATCCGCGGGGCCGCCTCGGACCAACGCCCGCGCGGGAAAAGGGCGCGGAAACGCTCCACCGCCGCGGAACTGGTGAACACCACCCCGTCGGCGCCCCCCTCCTCAAGGGCGGCGGCGGCCTCCCCCCCGCTCCGGGCCACCGGAAGGGCGCGGTAGAGGTGGAGGTCCCGACAGGCCACCCCATGGCGGGCCAGCCCCTCGGGCAGGACCGCGCTGCCCTCGGCGGCCCGGGCCAAAAGCACGCCGCGGCGCCGGCCGCCCCGCCGCAGCCGGGGCAGCAGGGCCTTCAGCAGGTGGTCTCCATCGTAGGTCTCGGGCACCAGGTCCGCGGCGACCCCGTGTTCGACCAGGGCCCGGGCCGTGGCCGAACCCACGGCCGCCACACGGACCCCCGCGAGGGCCCGCGCGTCGAGCCCGGCCTCGGCCAGCCGTTCGAAGAGGTGGGCCACGCCGTTGGCGCTGGTGAGCACCAGCCAGTCGGTCCAACGCAGCCGCGCGAAGGCCGCCCGCATGGACTCATCCAGGGGCAGGGGCCGGTAGCGCAGCAGGGGCAGTTCCCGGGCGTCGGCGCCCAGGGCCCTCAATTCCTCGGCCAGCCGCCCGCCCTGCTCGCGCGCGCGCGTCACCAGGTAGCGGCGTCCGAAGAGCGGGCGCGTCTCGAACCAGGCCAAGCTCCGCCTCAGCCCGGCCACCGGACCCACCACCAAAAGCCCCGGGGCGCCGAGCCCCTCCTCGCGCATGCGCCGCGGCAGGTCCTTGAGCGGGGCGACCACCGTACGCTGCCCCGGAAGGGTCCCGTTCGTCACGCAGGCCGCCGGCGTCGCGCCCGATTTCCCGGCGCGGATCAGGCCCTCGGCCACGCGCTCGGCGGACCCGGTGGCCATGAAGAACACCAGGGTGGCGTCCAGCCCCGCCAGCCGCGCCAGGGTCGCGGAACGCAACGGCCTTCCGGAGCGCTCCTGCCCGGTCACGAACACGGCGGCCGTGGCCAAGCCGCGGTGGGTGATCGGGATGCCGGCATAGGCCGGGGCCGCCACGCCGCTGCTGACCCCCGGCACCACCTCGAAGGGGACGCCCGCCGCCGCGAGGGCCAGGGCCTCCTCGCCCCCCCGGCCGAAGACGAAGGGGTCGCCGCCCTTGAGGCGCACCACCCGCTTGCCCGCGCGCGCCAGGCGCACGAGCAGGGCGTTGGTCTCCTCCTGGCCCAGCACATGGGCCCCGGCGCGCTTGCCCGCGTTGATGCGCCTGGCCCCGGCCGGGGCCAGTTCCAAAAGCTCGGGGTTGGCCAGGAGGTCGTGCACCACCGCGTCCGCCCGGGCCAGGACGTCGCGCCCGCGCAGGGTCAGAAGGCCCGGGTCCCCCGGGCCCGCACCCACCAGCCAGACCTTGCCCGTCCGGGGGGCGGCCACCTCAGCCCCCGTCCGCCAGCAGCGCCTCGGCCAGTCCCAGCCCCAGGGCCCGGGGGTCCTCCGCCGGGCCGACGCGGGCCAGGGTACGGGGGGCGCCGGCCTTCAACTCCGCGAACACCTTCAGTTCCAGGCCGGCCGGGCCGCGCCGGGCCAGGGCCCCTACCGGCGCCATGCACCCGGCCCTCAGACGCTCCAGGAAGGCCCTTTCGCAGGCCGCCTCGGCCGCGGCCCCGGGGTCGTGGAAGGCGGCCCGACAGAGGTCGAAGGCCCCGCCCCCCTCCGCGGCCTCGACCGCGACAAAGCCCTGCCCCGGGGCCGGGAGCATCTCCTCCTCACCGAAGGCCGCGCGCGCCCGGCCCTCCAGGCCCAGGCGGCGCAGCCCGGCCAGCGCCAGCACGGCGCCCTGGACCTCGCCCTGGGCGACCTTGCGCAGGCGCGTGTCCACGTTCCCCCGGAGCTCCACGCAGCGTAGGTCCGGCCTCAAGCGCAGCAACTGGGCCCGCCGGCGCGGGCTCCCCGTCCCCACCAGGGCCCCGGGGGGAAGGTCCCGGGGCGAAGCGTGGGTCGCGCAGATCCAGGCGTCGCGCCAGTCCTCGCGCGCGCCCACCGCGGCCAGTCCCAGGCCCGGCGCCAGGGCCGTGGGCAAGTCCTTGAGGCTGTGGACCGCGGCGTCGGCCTCCCCGGCGAGCAGGGCGTCCTCGAGGGCCCGGGTGAACAGCCCGGTGCCCCCGGCCTCGGACAGGGCGGCGTCGGAGCGTTGGTCCCCCTCGCTGCGCACCACGCGCAGTTCCACGGCGGGGGCCCCGGGCAGGGCCGCGATCGCCGCGGCCACGACCCGGGTCTGCGCCAGCGCGAGCGCCGAGCCCCGGGTGGCCAGCCTGAGGGTCCTCACGATTCGTCCCCCGGCTCGAGCCCGAACAGCTCCTCGGCGCCCTTGAGCAGGGAGCCCCCGCCCTTGAGGGCCTGGGCCTTGATGCGGACGAGGGGGCCGTGGAGCAGCCGATGGGTGATGGCGCGCGTGAGGGCCTCGACCTTCTCGCGGTCCTCGGGGCGCAGATGGGACAGTCGCCCCGAGGCCCGGGCCACCTCGGCGGCGCGCACGGACTCGAAATGGGCGCTGAGGCGGCCCAAGGCCGGCCCGAGCCGGGAGGACTCCGCCCACCCGTGGAGTCCATCCAGGGCCTCCCGCAGCAGTTCCTCGGCCTCCCGCGCGGCCTGCTCGCGCCGCCCGCGGTGCTCGGAGGCCAGGGTATCCAAGTCGTCGAGGTTGTAGAGGTAGACGTTCTCGAGGGCCCCCACCGCCGGGTCGATGTTGCGCGGGACGCTGATGTCGATGAACAGTTGGGGCCGGCGGTGGCGGCGGGCCTGGGCCGCGGCCGCGAGGTCCGGGCCGACCAAAGCCCGGGGGGCGCCGGTGGAGCAGACGAGCACGTCGGCCTCGGCCAGCACGCCCTCGAGGTCGTCGAGCCCGGCCGCCTTCCCCTTGAAACGGCGGGCCAGCTCGCGGGCTTTGGCCACGTAGCGGTTGCAAAAGGCCAGGCGGTCGGCGCCCGAGGAGACCAGGTGTTCGGCGGTGAGCTCGGCCATGTCCCCGCCCCCCAGCACGGCCACGGCGCGCCCCTTGAGCTCGCCCAGAAGCCGTTCGGCGACCTGGGCGGCCACGCTGGGGACGCTGGCCGGGTGCCGCCCAATCTCGGTGGAGTTGCGCACGCGCTTCGCCGCGGCGAAGGCGCGCTGGAACACCCCGTGGAAGCGCGCCCCCACCCGGCCCGCGCCGACGGCCCCCTCGTAGGCGGCCTTCATCTGGCCCAGGATCTGGGTCTCGCCCAGCACCATGGAGTCGAGGCTGGCGGCCACCCTGAGGAGGTGCCACAGGGCCTCGTCCCCGTGCAGGACCTTCAGCGCCTTGCGGATCCGCGGCGCCATGTCCGGCGCCAGACCCTCGAAGAACCCGCGAAGCCGGGCCTCCGCGGCGCGCGGATCCGCCGCCTCGGCGTAGGCCTCGACGCGGTTGCACGTGCTCACCAACACGAGCTCCTCGGCGGCCTCCGCCAGGGAGCCGTAGGCGCCCTCCAGGCGCCCCTCCAGGGAAAGCGCCTCCCTGAGGTCCAGCGGCGCCGTGTGGTGCGAGACGCCGACCACCAGCATGGGCATCAGCCGCCCCCGCCGCGAAGGAACGCGTGGCCGCCGAAGTAGAGGTCCACCAGGTAGATCCCGAAGAACAGGACCAGGAACAGCGCCACGCAGGCCAGCGCGAAGGCCCGCCCGCCCATGGCCCCCCGCCAGCGCCGCCCGAGGCAGGCGGCGTAGGCCCCGGCCACGCCCAGGCTGAAGGCCACCTTGGGGTCCCACGCGGCCAGGGGCACGCCCAGGCGCAGGCGCCAGACGAAGCCCGCCGCCACCGCGCACAGG
Organism: candidate division FCPU426 bacterium; assembly: GCA_027451505.1. Taxonomy (GTDB): domain Bacteria; phylum Oederibacteriota; class JAJYGY01; order JAJYGY01; family DAIDJD01; genus DAIDJD01. The sequence continues at coordinate 22,470 of DAIDJD010000078.1, read as the reverse complement.
AAGGTCAGCGCCCCGGCGGCGGAGAGCCGGACGAGCAGGGACTCCAGGGAGCCCAGGGGGGGCAATTCGTAGGTGAGGGCGTCGATGCGCTTGGATTTGAGCTGGCGGTCCTGCACCAGGTAGGCCCCGGCGACCCCGGCCGCGGCGGTGAACAGCGCGAAACCCGCCATGGCCAGGGCCACGTGCGCCAGCAACCAGGCGTCCCCCAGCCCCGGCGCGGTCCGCGAGGCGGAATGGGCGAAGCGGAAGCCCATCAGCAGCGTCGCGGCGCTCAAGGGGGCCAGGAAGGCCCCCAGCAGCCCCAGGCGGTGGCGCCATTCCACGGCCACCACCAGCGCCGTCAGGCACAGCCCCCAGAGGGACACGGCCTCGAAGGCGCTGGACAGGGGCAGGCCCCCCGAGGCCGCGCCCAGGCAGACGGTGAAGGCGATGTGCAGGGCCAGGGAGGCCGTGAGGAGGGCCGTGGCCGAGGCGGCCAGGGCCCTCCTCGGCCGAATCGTGTAGGCGAGGAACAAAAGCAGCGCCGGGACCTGCAGCGCGAAGGCCGCCTCGTAGACGGGGAAGCACGCGGGAAGGCTTTCGGTCATGGCTCCAACAGGGATTCGAGTCGGCGGCGGCGGGAACCCGCGCGCGGCGCGAGGGCCAGGGCCAGGGCCGCGGGGGTGGTGGCCCGCGCGAGCACGCGGGCCTTGAGGGCCGGATCGGCCTTCAGGCGGGGCCGGAGCCGCCGCAGCCGTCCCAGAAGCCAGGGGAGGTCCGAGCCGCGCAGGAGGGCCTCGAGACGGAGTCTCAGGCCGCGGGCGACCGCCGGGCTCGCCCCGCCTGTGGACAAGGCCAACGCCAGTCCCCCCGCGCGCGCCACGGCCGGGACCTGAAGGTCCCCCTGGGACGGTTCCTGGGCCTGGCACACCCAGACGCCCCGGGTCCGCCCTTCCCGGGCCGCGGCCGCGTTGGGCCCGGGCGCGTCGGCGCAGCAGAACACCAGGCGGCACCCCTTGAGGTCCGTGGCCCGGAAGGGCCTCCGTACGAGGTCCACGCCGCCCCTGCGGCGGGCCCAGGACTCCAGGGCCGCGGAGAACCGGGGGGCCACCACCCGGATGGGGCCGGCGCCGGGCGGCAGGCCCCTGAGCTTGCGCAGGGCCACGGCCCCGCCGCCCACGACCAGGACGCCCGCTCCGCGCAGGTCCAGGAAGGCGGGATACAGGGCGCCCCGGCGCACGGGAACGGCCCTAGGGCTTGGCGTAGGCGTGCAGCCCGGACAGCAGGAAGTTCACGCCCCAATAGGTGAAGACGATGGACCCGGCGCCGATGAGCCCCACCCAGGCGATCTTGCGTCCGCTCCAGCCGCCGAAAACCCGCATGTGGAGGAAGAAGGCGAAGACCAGCCAACTGATGAAGGCCCAAGTTTCCTTGGGGTCCCAGCCCCAGTAGCGTCCCCAGGCCACATGTCCCCACACGGCCCCCAGGATGATGCCCAGGGTCAGCAGGGGGAACCCGATGGCCACGCTGCGGTAGTTGAGCTCGTCGAGGACCTCGGCCGAGGGCACCGATTCCATCAACTTGGCGGGGAGCGCCTGGAGCGCCGCGGCCAGGAGCATGCCTACGGCCAGCCCCCCCGCGGCGCACACCGCGTAGGCCTTGGCCGTGTCGCCGGCGGCCAGCTCCGTGAGGTGCAGGCTGGTCATCAGCCAGTTCCAGAAGTCGCTGCGCACCGACTGGTGCACGTAGCCGAAGAACCAGCCCGCCAGGGGCGAGGAGATCCCCAGGGCCACCCAGGTGGTGCGCCGGGTCCACGCGCCGACCCGGATGAGGTAGAGCAGGCTCAAGGCGAAGGTGCTGGCGAAGGCCCCGTAGCTCGTGAGCATGCAGGTGACGTGGATCTTGAGCCAGTAGCTCTGGAGCGCCGGCACCAGGGGCTCCATCATCTTGTACTGCTCGGGCAGCAGGTTGGCCGCGGCGATGGCGACCATGGCCGCGGGCAGCACCAGAAGGGCCAGCAGGGGAAGGCGGGCTTCCCGCTCGAAGTAGGTGAAGATGACCAGGACGCCGAAGGCCACCATGGTGGCGCTCTCGTACTGGTTGGCCCAGGGCGCGTGCCCGGCCGCGACCCAACGGTACGCCAGCGCCGCGGCGTTGAACACCACGGCGAACCACAGGACCCGCCGCGCCCAGCGGTGGTAGGATTCCTTTCCGGTGAGCACGTGGGCCAGGTACAAGGACCAGGAGCCCGCCAGGACCCCCAGCAGGGCGATGAAGAGCCCCTGGCTGAGGGAGTTCTGGAAGGCGGAGGCCGCGGAGGTTGTGTCCATATTCGCTATCCTTTCAGGGAGGCGTCCCGGGAGGTGAGGGCCTCGTCGACGGCGCGCCCCAGGCGGGAAAAGACCCGCTGGAAGGCGAACTTGTTGCGTCGGACGAAGCCCGCCAAGGTGACCCTGCTGCCGCCGCCCTCCCGCGGCTCCACCAGGACCCAGGCCTTACGGTAGAAAAGGTAGAACGCAGAAAAAGTCCCGCAGAGGACCAGCAGCGCACCGGCCGCGGCGAAGGGCACGCTGGGGTCCAAATTGGCGTCGAGCACCGTGAAGGGGGTCGGGTCCACGGTCTCGCCGTAGAGCTTGAGCCCCGGCACCTTCGCCATCTGGATGTCCGGCATCGCGTACACGAACCAGGTGAGGGTTTTCTTGACGCCGTGGCGCCAGAACTGGACGCGGATGGCGGGGTTGTTGAGGTCGTCGCTCTCGTTGACGAGCTGGCCGGGGCCGGCCATCCCCGCGTCGGGATAGAAGTCGACCACCTCGAGCTCCCAGCCGGTGTTGAGCAGCCGGACACGCTGTTTGTAGGGCGCCCGGATCTCGAGCTGGTCGCGCTCGCCCGGGAGCTTGACCCGGAACTGGGCGCTGTAGAGCCCGTCGTAGCCCCAGGAGGCCTGGTACAGGAGCAGGCCGCCCCCCATGTCCAGCGGGGAGTTCACCCGGATGGAGGCGGCACGCTGCACCTGGCCGCCCCGGATGATCTTGACGTCGGAGCGGAAAAGCCTGGGATTGACGGTGCCGGGATAGTAGCGCACCGAGAAGTGGTCCAGGTAGACCTGGAAAGGCGCGGTCCCCAAGTAGCGCTCATACAGAAGCGGCAGCGGCAGCCGCAGGGGCCCCAGGCGGAGCCATTCGATCCGCGGATCGATGCGGACCTTCTCCACCGGGACCGGGCTCTGTTGCCCCTCGGGGATGGCCACCGGCTGGCTGGAACCGAAGAGGATCTTCACCACGCCGCCGGCCAGCAGCAGCAGAAGCCCCAGATGGACGATGTGGGCGGCCCACAGGGACAGGTAGTGGCGCTCCCCGACCAGGAGCCGGCTCCGGGGCCCGTCCTTCTGGGCCAAACGGGGGAACTCGACCTGCAGGCCCCGACGGGCCCGGTCGAGGGCTTCGAGGGGGTCCAGGTCGCTTTCCCAGACCCGCGTGAAGGCCGTCTTCGGCACCAGGGGGTCCTTCAGCAGGACCGCGTCGGCCTCCCGGGAGATCCTCCAGACGTGGGGCACCCGCACCCACGTCACCATGATGAGGTTCAACGCCATCATGGCCAGCACCATGATGAACCACCAGGACCGGTACACGTGGTCCAGGCCGAGCTGGAGGGCGAGCTGGTAGAAGCGGGGTCCGTAGTCCTGGAGGATGCGGGGCGAGTCCTCCCCCTGCGGGATGAAGGTCCCCAGGGCCGCGAACAGCCCCAGAAGGGCGAAGAGCGACAACGTCAGCTTGAAGCTGCCGAGGATGCGGGCCAGGGGGGCGGCCGGGGCGGGCTTGGCCGCGGCGAGCACGGCCTCCTCGCGCGGGAGCGCGGCGGCGTTGGGTTCGGGCATGGTTTCCTTGCGTTCCCTAGAAGAAGGTTCCCCTCCCCAAAAACGGGGGCGCTCCTCGGGCGCCCTAGAAGAGCGCCTGCCGGATCCAGGCCAGTATGGGCGATGGATACAATCCGGTCCACAGAATCATGGCGGCGCACACCCCCAGCACCAGCCGCGCGCCCAACGGGACCGCGACCGGCCCCCCGGTTCCCGGCGCCTCCGGGTCGGCGGGCTCGATGTACATTTGTTTCACCAGGATGAGGTAGTAGAACAACGACACGATGCTCATCACCACGGCCAACCCCACCAGGGCCAGCAGCCAGGACCGCCCCGCCACGATACCCTCCCGTACGCCCGCCGCGAACAGGTAGAACTTGCCGAAAAAGCCCCCGAAGGGCGGGATCCCGGCCAGGGACAGAACCGCCGCGGCCAGGATGAGGGCCAGCCCCGGGGAACGCCGCCCCAGGCCGCGCAGTCCGGAGAGCTCCGGCCCGCCGGATTCGGCCACGAGCTGGAGCACCTGGAAGGCGGCCACGTTGGTGAAGACGTAGACCAGCGCGTAGAAGAGCGCCGCCTGCAGCCCCAGCGCCGAACCGGCGGCCACGCCGATGGCCAGGTAGCCGGCCTGGGCCACGGAGCTATAGGCCATGAGCCGCTTGGCGTCGCGCTGTTTGAGGGCGCCCAGGTTGGCCCACACGAAGGTCGCGGCCATCAGCACCATCAAGAGCTTGTCCCAGACCCCGATGAAGCCCCCCAGGGCCGCGTCCAGGACCCGCACCAGCAGGGCCAGAGCGGCCGTCTTCCCGGCCACGCTGAGGAAGGCCGTCACCGGGGTGGGGGCGGCCTGGTAGACGTCGGGCGCCCACATATGGAAGGGCACCAGCGACATCTTGAAGGCCAGTCCCGCGGCCACGAGGGCCAGAGCGACCACCAGCGCCGGGCTGCGGGCCGCGCCCGCGGCCCACGCGGCCAGGCCGGCGAGGGAGACCGTGCCGCTGAGGCCGTAGAGCAGGGAGATCCCGTACAGCAGCAGGGCCGAGGAAAGGGCCCCCAGGATGAGGTACTTCAGCCCGGCCTCGGAGCTGGTGAGGCTGCGCCCCTTGAGGACCGCCACCAGGGCGTAGAAGCCGATGCTGTTGAGCTCCAGGGCCACGTAGAGCGTGAGCAGGTCGCCGGCCGAGACGAGGCACATCAGGGCGAAGGTCACCAGGGTCAGCAGCAGGTAGTACTCGCCCTGCCAGCGCACCCCACGGGCCTCCAGGTAATCCAGGCTGGCCAGGGAGGCCAGCATCGCCGCGGCCACGATGAGCGTCTTGAAGGCCAAGGCCAGCCCGTCGGCCACGTACATGCCCCCGAAGGCGGTCGGCACCGGAGCCACTTGCGGGGCGTCGGAGCGCAGAAGGAGCGCCAGCACCCCGGCGAACCCCAGGGCGCAGACCCACCCCAGCGCCCGCCGCGAGACGCGCTCCGGGACGACCAGATCGTAGAGCAGCACCACCAGGGCCAGTCCGAGGACCCCGTATTCCGGCAGCGGCAGCGCCAGGTTCATCGCGGCAGTCCCCCCAGCGCCTGGACCAGCGGGGCCAGGGCCCCGTCGATCAGCCTCAGCACGGGAAAGGGCCACAGCCCCACCACGACCATGATCGACAAAAGGAACACCACCGGCACGCGCTCGACGAAGGTGGCGTCCTTGAGCTCCAGATACTTGGGCTCGGTGATCGGGCCGTAGAAGGCCTTCTGCAGGACCCGCAGCACGTAGAGCGCGGTGAACACGATGCTCGACACGGCGGCCACACCCACCACCCGGAAGAACAGGCCGCCGTGCAGGAAGGCGCCCAGGAAGACCAGCAGCTCGGCCGGGAAGCTGCTCAGCCCCGGGAGGCCCAGGCCAGCCATGCCCGCGACGACGTAGGCCGCGGCGACGAAGGGCATCACCCGCGCCAGCCCACCCAACGACGGCAGGTGGCGGGTGTGGGTGCGCCCGTAGGTCAGTCCGATGAGGGCGAAGAAGACGCCGGTCATGAGCCCGTGGGCGAACATCTGGAGCACGGCGCCGGAGAGCCCCAGGGTGCCCAGGGTCGCCAGGCCCAGGAGGACCATCCCCATGTGCGACACCGAGGAGTACGCGGTGACGTACTTGAGGTCGGTCTGGGACGCGGCGCCGATGGATCCGTAGACCACGTTGACCAGCGCCAACGCGGCCACGGCGGGCGCCCACAGGTGGGCCCCCTGGGGCAGGAGTCCGATGGCCACGCGCAGGCAGCCATAGGCGCCCAGCTTCATCAGCACGCCCGCGTGCAGCATGGACACGGCCGTGGGGGCCGAGGCGTGGCCGTCCGGCGACCAGGTGTGGAAGGGCCACAGGGCCGCCAGCACCGCGAAGCCCAGGAAGAGCACGGGAAACCAGAGCCGCTGGAAGGCGATCCCGAACTGGCCCGAGGCCGCGGCCCGCTGCAGCGTCGGGATGTCGAGGGAATGCGGGGTGGAGCCGAAATACAGCGCCAGGATCCCCAGCAGCAGGAAGGCCGATCCGCCCATCAGCATCAGCGTCAGCTTCATGGCGGAGTACTCCTTCGGGCCGGTCCCCCAAACCCCGATGAGCAGGTACATCGGCAGCACCGCGATCTCGTAGAGCGCGAAAAAGAGGTACAGGTTGAACGCGGTGAAGACCCCGAAGACGCCGCCGCCGAGCAGCAGGAGCAGCACGAAGAACTCCTTGGACCGCTCGCGGAGGCCCCAGCTCGCCAGCACGCCGGAGAAGAGGATGGCGGCGTTGAGGGCCACCATCAGCAGGCTGATGCCGTCGACCCCCAGGCGGTATTCCACCCCCAAATCCGCGATCCAGGTCCACCGCTCCTGGAACTGGAGCGCGCCCGCGGCTCGGTAGTCGAAGGCGAACAGCAGGGCCACGGTCAGCGCCAGCGACACCGCCGAGGCGGCCAGGGCCACCATGCGGGGCGCCCGGGTCCAGGACGCGGGCGCGAACATCAGGGCGATGCCGGCCAAAAACGGGGCCAGCCAAATGGCCGAGAGGATGGGGAACCCCGCCAAGGCCGCGCTCACAGCAGCACCTTGAGCGAAGCCAGCAGCAACAGCAGCCCCGCCAGCATGGCCAGGGCGTAGGCCTGGACGCGGCCCGTCTGGAGGCGACGGGCCCCGGCCCCCCCGGCCTGGGAGGCCCAGGCCAGTGCGTTCATGAACCCGTCGACCACGTGCCGGTCGAACCAGGCGATGCCCGCCGAAAGGACGTAGTAGAGGTGGTCCAGCGCCCAGCGATAGGCCTCGTAGACGTAGTACTTGCGCTGGACGAGCGTGTGCACCGGCCCGAAGGCCGCGGCCAGGCGCTCGGCCGGCAGCCAGCGACGGCGGTAGACCGCGTAGGCGAGGAACAGGCCCGCCAAGCCCAGCAGGGTCGCAGGGATGCTCACGGAGAGGTCCAAGGTGAAGGCACGGGAAGGCTCAGGGGCGGGCGGGGCCGCGGCGGGTTCCGCGGACTCCGGCCCGGCCCAGAGGGCGTCGGCCAGGGCCAGGTGCCCGCGGGCGTCCGGATGGGCGGAGGCCAGCGCGGTGGCGCGGGTCCAATCCGCGGCCAGGGACGCGGGGCGGTCGAACCGGATGTAGGAGCCGAAGCTCTTCCCGCCCCAGGACAGACCGGCGAAGCCCGCCACGCAGCTGAGCAGCCCCAGGACCAGGAGCGGCGCGGTCATGGTGCCGGGCGACTCGTGGGCGTGGGCCGCCCCGTGGCCCCCGTGGCCATCGGCCGGGGCGGGCTCGCCCTCGAAGGCCAGGAAGTAGAGCCGGAAGATGTAGAACGCCGTCAGGAACGAGACCCCCGCAGCCACCGTGTAGAGCGCCGTCAGGTGGGCTTGGCGCAGCGCGTCCAGGATCATGTCCTTGCTGAAGAACCCGGCGAAGGGAGGGATCGCGGAGATGGCCAGGCAGGCCACCAGGAAGGTAATCCCGGTCACCGGCATGCGGCGGCGCAGCCCCCCCATGGCGCGCAGGTCGTTGCTGTGGACCGCGTGGATGACCGAACCCGCCCCCAGGAACAGGAGGGCCTTGAAGAAGGCGTGGGTGAAGAGGTGGAACACGCCGGCGGTCACGCCCAGGCCGCCCGCCCCCAGGGCCAGGACCATGTAGCCGAGTTGGGAAAGGGTGGAATAGGCCAGCACCCGCTTGATGTCATGCTGGGTGCAGGCGATCGTGGCCGCGAAGATGCTCGTGAAGCCACCGATCCAGGCCACCACCAGGGGCGCGTCGACGCTGCCCATCAGGGCGGCGTCGAACACGCTGTAGGCCCGCGCCACCAGGAAGACGCCCGCCGCGACCATGGTGGCCGCGTGGATGAGCGCCGAGACCGGCGTGGGCCCCTCCATGGCGTCGGGAAGCCAGACGTGCAAGGGGAACTGCGCGCTCTTGCCCACGGCCCCCCCGAACAGGAGCAGGGCCACGGCGCCCAGCGGAAGCCAGGCCGGGCCGTAGAGGGGCCAGCGCCCCACCATCGCGGGCACGTGCGCGAAGTCGGCGGTTCCGAGATAGGCGGTGAGGGCGACGATGCCCAGGAAGAACCCGAAGTCGCCCACCCGGTTCACCACGAAGGCCTTTTTGGCGGCCTGGTTGGCCTCGGGCTTGTCGACGTAGAAGCCGATGAGCAGGTAGGAACACAGGCCCACCAACTCCCAGAAGATGTACATCTGGAAGAAATTGGGGCTGAGCACCAGGCCCAGCATGCTGAAGGTGAACAGGCCCAGGTAGAGGAAGAAGCGCGGCAGGCCCGGATCCTCGCGCATGTAGCCCAGGCTGTATAGGTGCACCAGGAACGACACCAGGGTCACCACCACCAGCAGCAGGGCCGACAGGGGGTCCACCAGGGCGCCCACGGAGATGGCGAAGCCCCCGGGGAGCGGCCCCGAAACGGCGAGCCAGGGCGTCTGCAGCGTCCGCGCCGCGGGGGAGGCCAGGACCCCGGCCGCGATCCACAGGCTCAGGACCAGGGAGAGGCCCACGGCGGCGAGCGCCACCAGGGGCGCGCCGCGCCGGCTCCTGCGCAGGAACAGGAAATTGGCCGCGAAGCCGGCGAAGGGCAGCAGGGGGATGAGGAAGACGGCGGGCGACAGTGGCATGGAGGACCTTGGGTGGGCTCAGCCCTTGAGCAGGTCGGCGTGCTCCAGCAGCACGCTGCGGCGCGCCCGGAACATGCTCACCACCAGGGCCAGACCGACCGTGGCCTCGGCCGCGGCGATGGTGATGGTGAACACGACGTAGGTCTGCCCGGTGAGGGCCAGGGGGTGGAGGTACCCGTTGAAGGCCACGAAATTCAGGTTGGCGGCGTTGAACATCAGCTCAAGCCCCATCAGGACCCCCACCGCGTTGCGCCGGGTGACCACGCCGTAGAGGCCCACGCAAAAAAGCGCCGCCGAAAGGGCCAACACCTGGCCCAGCGAGATTCCGGGGATCATGGCCGGTCCTTTCGGGCGATGAGCACGGCGCCCACCAGCGCGGCGAAGAGGATGAGGGCCGTGATCTCGAGGGGGAAGACGTAGCGGGTGAACAACGAAAGGCCCAAGGCCTGCAGGTTCGGCGACCCCGCCGCGAGGGGGTCCCGGTCCGCCGCCGCGGAGGCCTGGGCTTGGGCCCAGGGCGTGGCCAGAAGCCAGCGCTGGAGGACCACCAGCAGGCCCGCGGCGCCCACGCCGGCGGGCAGGGCCAGTCGGTTGGTCTGCGGGGCCGCGGACAGGCCCACCTTGGCCGTGAGCATCACCGCGAAGATCACCAGCACGATCACGGCCCCGACGTAGATGAGCAACTGGACCACGGCCAGGAACTCGGCGTCCAGGAGCAGGTAGACCACGGCCAAGCTGGCCAGGGCCCCGGCCAGGAACAGGGCGCTGTGGAAGACGTTGCGGCTGCTGACGACCAGGAGCGCGCACACCAGCGCGCCCAGGGCGCAGGCGTAGAAGACCAGGGCCGGCAGCGTCACGGCCGCCCCGCCGCGCCAGGGCCCGCGGACCGCGCGGGCTCGTTCAGGACGAGCGTCAGGGACTGGCGGTCGTACGTGGACAGCTCGTAGTCGTGGTTCATGCGGATCGCGTCGAAGTTGCAGGCCTCCACGCACAGTTCGCAGAGGGTGCAGGTGCCGAGCTTGTAGATGTATTTCTCCAGCACCCGGGTGCGCCCGTCGGTTCCCTTTCCCGCGACGATCTCGAGGCTGCCGTTGGGGCAGGCCCGGACGCAGAGCATGCACAGGGTGCACTTGTGGGATCCGCTCACCGGATCCAGCGGCAGGTCCACGCGGCCGCGGAAGCGGTCGGCCACGCGCCAGCGTTCGTTGGGGTACTGCTGGGTCACGTCCCGCGAGAAGAATTCGCGGATCGTCACGCCCATGCCCTTGAGCAGGCTCCAGGCCCCCAGGAGAATCCCGGCGATCCAGCGCAGAGGTCCCATGCTACTTCATCCCCAGCGCGGTCCACAGGGCCACGCCGATGAGGTTGAGGAACGAGAGGGGCAGCAGGATCTTCCATTCCAGGGTCATGAGCTGGTCCACGCGCACCCGCGGGAAGGTCCAGCGGAACCACATGATCACGAACACCATCGCGCCCGACTTGCCGAAGAACCAGAGGTACCCGGGGATGTGCAGCGCGGCCAGGGGCCCCAGCGGCTGCCAGCCGCCCAGGAACAGGGTCGCCGTCAACGCCGCCACCACGAACATGTTCATGAACTCGGCGAGTTGGAACATGCTGAAGCGCATGCCGCTGTATTCGGTGTGGTAGCCCGCCGTGAGCTCGCTTTCCGCCTCGGGTAGGTCGAAGGGCGCGCGGTTGATCTCGGCCGTGCCCGCCGTGAGGTAGATGAGCATTCCCACCACGCCCATGGGGCCCATGGCCCACAGGTTCCACCCCGCGGCCTGGCGCTCCACGATGCCCTGGACGCTGAGGGTGCCCGAGAACAGCACCACGCTGAGGACCACCAGGGCCGGGCTCAACTCGTAGCTGACGATCTGGGCGGCGCTGCGCAGCCCGCCCAGCAGCGAGTACTTGTTGGCGCTGGCCCAGCCCGCCATCAGGATGCTCAGGACGCCGAGCCCGGAGACGGCCGTGATGTAGAGCACGCCCAGGTCGAGATCCGTGACCGCCAGGCCCCGATCGAAGGGCAGGACGGCCAGGACCATGTAGGTGGCCGCCATGGCCATGAAGGGCGCCAGAAGGAACACGGGCCGGTCGGCCGCCCGCGGCACGGTGTCCTCCTTCTGCAGGAGCTTGACCACATCGGCGATGGGCTGCAGCAGGCCCCAGGGGCCGACCCGATTGGGGCCCTTGCGGTTCTGGAAGAACGCCGCCACCTTGCGCTCGGCCAGGGTCAACACCAGCGCCGTCACCGTGACGAAACCGGACATGGCCACGAAGCACAGCAGCGCCAGCACGGCCTCGACCCCGGCCGGCGGCAGGTGGGGCCCCAAGGCCGCGCGCAGCGCCGGGGCCACGGTGCCGGAAAGGGCCGCGCCGGGGGTCAGGACGAGCTTCCAGAGGAAGGCGCCCAGCCGGAAGGCCGGGGGCGGGACCAGGGGAAGGGGCGCGGGGGTCACGGCGTCACCGGTCGATGTCGGGGATGACCACGTCCAAGCTGCCCAGGATGGAGACCACGTCGGCGATCTTCCAGCCGACGCTGATCTCGGGCAAACAGGACAGGTTGCTGAAGCAGGCGGTGCGGAATTTCATGCGGTAGGGCTTGGTGCCGCCCTGGCTGACGAAGTAGACGCCCATGTCGCCGCGGGCGGTCTCCAGGCGCGCGTAGTACTCGCCCTTGGCCGGGCGCACGGCCTTGACGTCGGCCATCCAGGCCCCCCCGGGCAACTGCTCGAGGGCCTGCTCCAGGATGCGGACGCTCTGGCGCATCTCCTCCAGGCGCACCCGGTAGCGGTCGAAGCAGTCGCCGCGGGAGCCCACGGGGACGTCGAACTTCAGGCGCGGATAGACGCTGTAGGGGTCGTCCTTGCGCAGGTCGTACCGGACCCCCGAACCCCGCAGCACCGGCCCGCCGCACCCGTAGCCCACGGCCTTTTCGGGCGAAAGGATCCCGATGCCCTCGGTGCGCTGACGGAAGATGACATTCCCGCTGACCAGCCGCTCGTACTCGTCCACGGCCCGCTTGAACGTCTCGCAGATGTCGCGCACCCGGGGCGCGAAGTCCTCGGTGAGGTCCTTGGAGACCCCGCCGATGCGCATGTAGTTGTAGGTGAGGCGCTGGCCGCAGAGGGTCTCGAAGAGGTCCACCACCAGTTCGCGCTCGCGGAAGCCGTAGAAGAAGGCCGAGGCCGCCCCCAGGTCCATGCAGTAGGCCCCGAACCACATGGCGTGGCTGGACAGGCGGTTGAGCTCCGCCACCATCACCCGGATGTATTCGGCCCGCTCGGGGACCACCAAGCCCAGGGCCTTCTCCACGACCTGGACATAGGCCCAGTTGGTGGACATGGCCGAAAGGTAGTCCATGCGGTCGGTGAAGTGCACCAACTGGGGGTAGACGTCCCATTCGCACATGCGCTCGATGGAACGGTGGATGTAGCCCAGGTGCGGGACCACCTGGAGCACGGTCTCCCCGTCGAGGCGCATCACCAGGCGCAGCACCCCGTGGGTCGAGGGGTGCTGGGGCCCCATGTTGATGAAGTACTCCTCGGTCTTGAGGGCGTCCTTGGCCTGGGGCGCGCGGTTGGGTGCGGGGGAGTCCATGGTCAGTAGGGCTTCCCGGCGATGCGTGAGTCGCGGTAGTCCTTGCGCAGGGGGTAGCCCACCCAGTCGTCGGTGAGCATGATGCGTCGCAGGTCGGGGTGGTCCGTGAAGACGACCCCGAAGAGGTCGTAGACTTCGCGCTCGAACCACTCGCAGCCACGCCAAAGGTCCGAGACCGTGGGCACCTCGGGGCGGGCCCGGTCGGCGTCGCACTTCACCACGATCTTGTGCCCATGGGCCATGCTGGCGAGGTGGTAGACGCAGGTGATGGCCCCGGCCTCGGGCCAGTCGACGGCGGTCATGGACATCGGGTAGTCGAAGGCCAGGGCGGGATCGGCCTTGAGCCGTTCCATGAGGGGCCGGAAGGCCTCCCGGGGGACCTTGGCCTCGGGGAGTTGGGGCGCCGCGTCGACCGCGGCGGTGGGGCAGGCGGCCACGACCGCCGCGAGCAGTTCCGCGCGCTCCACGGTCAGGCGCCCCCCCCGACGGCGCGGGCCTCGGCCTGGGCCTTCAGCCGCGGGCCCAGGATGGGGTGCTCGCGCATGATCTTCTGCTGGAGCTTGAGGATGCCGTAGATGAGGGCCTCGGGCCGGGGTGGGCAGCCCGGCACGTAGACGTCCACGGGCACCACTTGGTCGACCCCCTTCAGCACCGAATAGTTGTCGTAGTAGAAGGGTCCGCCCGCCGTGGCGCAGGCCCCCATGCTGATCACGTACTTCGGGTCGGGCATCTGGTCGTAAAGGGTACGCACGACCGGGGCCATCTTCTCGGTGACCGTGCCGGCGACGATCATCAGGTCCGCCTGGCGCGGGGTGGCCCGGGCCACCTCGGCGCCGAAACGGGCCATGTCGTAGCGCGACATACCCGCGGCCATGAACTCGATGGCGCAGCAGGAAAGGCCGAAGGTGAGCGGGAACAGGCTGTTGGCCCGGGACCAGTTGAACAGGGCCTCGGCGTTGAGCAGCACGAACTGCCCGCCCGGCGCGGCGGACAGGACCCCGGCCGCCTTCTGGAGGGGGCTCAGAGCCATTCCAGCGCCCCCTTGCGCCAGGCCCAGGCATCCGCCAGGGCCAGGATCCCGATGAAAACGCCCGCCGCCGCCATGGGGCCCCAGGGATCGGCCCACAGGCGGAAGGCCCCGGCGAAGGGGAAAAGGAAGGCCACCTCGACCTCGAAGAGGACGAAGACCAGCGCGATGAGGTAGTAGCCCACGTGGAACTGCACCCAGGCCGAACCGATGGGGACCTCGCCGCACTCGTAGTTGTCGAGCTTGGTCGGGTTGGGGTTGCTCGGGCGCAGGACCCACGCCGCCGCCAGCCCCCCCACGACGAAGGCGATGCCAGCCAGGAAGAAGAAGCCCGCGTATCCGTAGGCCGTCAGGTTGATGAGGCTCAAAACTCCCTCGCGATGATGTAGTCGGCCAGGCCCAGGAGCCCGGCCTTGGCCGAGGACTCGGGAAGCGCGGAGATCTCGGCCTTGGCCTCGCGGACCAACTCCGCGGCCCGGTTCCGGGCGTGGGCGATGCCCCCGTGGCGCCGGATGAAGCCCATCACGAATTCCACATCGTGGGGCGCCAACTCCGGTTTGAGCAGGACCTCCTGGACCTCGGCGCGCTCACCCTGGCCGCAGGCCTTGAGGGCGTGCAGCAGGGGCAGGGTGAACTTGCCCTCCTTGATGTCATGGCCGTTGGGCTTGCCCAAGCGCGCTTCGGGCGCGGTCAAGTCCAGCAGGTCATCGGCCACCTGGAAGGCGACCCCTACGCCCTCGCCGTAACGGCGCAGGGCCGACCTCACGCCATCCTCCGCGCCCGCGAGCATGGCCCCCGCCTCGCAGGCCACCGCCATGAGCGCCGCGGTCTTCTTGCCGATGATGTCGTAGTACTCGGCCTCGTTCTGCGTCACCATGAACCGGGCGCGCACCTCCTGGATCTCGCCCTCGCAGAGGCGGTCCGTGGCCACCGAGATGACCTGGATGACCTCCGGGGAGACGTGGCGCGCCAGCAGCCCGAAGACGCGGGCGAAGATGAAGTCCCCCATGAGGACCGTCACCTCGTTGCCCCAGCGGTAGTTCAGCGTCTTGCGGCCCCGTCGGGTGTCGCTGTCGTCGATGACGTCGTCGTGCACCAGGGTGGCGTTGTGGATCAGTTCCACGGCCTCCGCCGTCACCAAGCTCTGGCGGTAGCTCTCCGAGTCCATCCCCGCGGCCCCGGCCAAACAGGCCCGGTAGGACAGGAGGCAGAGGGCCGCCCGCACCTTTTTGCCCTGGGTTTCGCCCAGATACCGCACCATATCCAGGACGAACTGGTTGTCGGTGGCCAGGGCCTCCTCGAAGAGGCGGTCCGTGCGGTCCAGGTCCTGCTGGACGGGCCCGTAGATCTGGGCCAAATCCGGTCGCGGATCACCTGCGGGAAGGGCGGAATTGGGCATAGTGGCCATTCTACACCCGCCACCAGGGCAGTCAAGGCGCCGGGCTCGGGAGGAAGTCCCCCCCCGGTAGGGCAGCGACGGCACCTTCCCAGGCTACGCCCCGCCGCGACTGGGCTGTATGACCCGGGTCATGCCCGCCCTATCCCCGAACCCGCGGCGATGGCGCCTTGCGGGTCAAGGCTTGCCCGTCCCGGCCGGGACCGGGGCGCCCACGGGTATGCCCGCCGGGCCCCGCGCCTCCACGAAACGGCTCCGGGGCGTGCCGTCGGAAGGGTCGAAATTCCAGGTCGGGTCCATGCGCCGGCGGCTCCTGGGGTTGATCCAATACTCCTCCCACCCCCCCGGCGCCGCGGTCCCCTCGAAGGCGGCCAGGGCCTTGGCCAGGGAGTCGGCCGCCAGGCTGAGGCCCTGGGCGAAATACCCCGGGAAGGTGTCCTTGGGGGCGCGGCCGAACCTGGTCGGATCGTGGAAGGTGTGGCTGAACTCCCAGGATTGGGAGGCGCCGCGGAAACCGGGGGCGAGGGGCCGGAGCCCCAGGTCCAGGTCCAGGATGAAGACATAGTCGTCCCCGTTGACGTCGGTCCCGAACACGGGGTCGTCCCCCCGCTTGCGCACCTCCAGGCGGGTGATCCGTCCGTCCAGAACGCCGCGGGCCCCAACGCCCGGGCGGGCCCCGGGCGGGGCCTCGAACACGGGCAACCCCTGCGCGTCCAGGGCCCGGCCCAGCGCCCTTTCCCAGAGGAAGGAGGCCGACCCGTAGTCGGCCGCCCTCCAGGCCGGGTCCTGGGCGTCCAGCCCGACGGCCGTCACGCCGACCCGGTCGAAGCGGGTCGGGCCGTCCCAGAGGTCCCGGTTCCGGCGCGCGTCCCGGAAGGGCTCCAGGACCAAGACCGGGGCCGGCGTCACGGCGGCCGGAGCCGGCGGCACCGCGTAGTCCCAGGCCTGCAGGGGCGCGGCGCGGACCAGCGCCGCGGCCAGGGCCGCGGCGGAGAAAGCCGCGCGGAGGACCGGACGCCTCAAAACAGCTCCCCCTGGTCGCTGCGCGGGAGCCCCGCCAGGGCCCCGCCCGCGTCCAGCTTCTCGACGACGGTCTTGTTCAAGCCGCAGCGGCGGACGAGGTCCTCGACGCTGCTGAAGGGGCCCTGGGCCCGCTCGGACTCGATGCGGGTGGCGGCCGTCCCGCCGAGCCCCGGAAGCGACACCAGGGGCGGCAGGATCTCCATCCCGCCCAGGGGCGTGAACCGCCACGGATGGCTGCGGTAGAGGTCCACCGCGGCGAAGGTGGCGCCGCGCAGGATCGCCTCAAGGACGACCACCAGGACGCCCAGCACGGCCTCGTCCTTGGGGGTGGCCTGGCGGGCCTCGGAAAGGGCTTTGAGCTGGCGCATCCGCGCGATCACCGCGGCGCGCCCGCCCCGCAGGGTGTCGGCCTCCGCCGCCGCCGCGTGCAGCGTCAGCCAGGCGCTGTAGTAGGCCGCGGGGTGGTGGACCTTGAAGTAGGCCATGCGCACGGCCGTGAGGCAGTAGGCGGCCGCATGGGCCTTGGGGAACATGTACTGGATCTTGCCGCAGGATTCGATCCACCACTGCGGGAGCCGGGCCGCGGCCAGGGCTTCCTGGTGCGCCGGCTTGAACCCCTCCCGGGCCACCGCCCCCTTGCGGATCTTCTCGGTGATGTCATAGGCCGTCACCGCGTCCATGCCCTGGCCGATGAGCCGGTTCATGATGTCGTCGCGCGTGGAGATCACCGTGGCGAGGGTGGCCACCTTCTCCTTGATCAGCCTCTCCGCGTTCCCCGCCCAGACGCCGGTGCCGTGGCTCAGGCCCGAGATGTAGATGAGCTCCGTGAAATTGCGCGGGCGGGTGAGCTCGAGCATGCGCCGCGTGTTGGCCGTGCCGAACTCGGGGATCGAGACGACCCCGGTGTCCCCCAGCCAGTCGTGCTCCTCGCGCGACGCGGTGCCCAGGCCCAAGGCCCGGTCGCTGGAGAACAGCGACAGCGCCGCGGGGTCGTCGAGCGGGACCGTGGTCTCGGCGACCCCGGTCAGCTCCTGGAGGTGCCTGAAGGCCGAGGCGTCGTCCTTGCCCAGGATGTCGAGCTTCACCAGCGCCTCGTCGTAGGCGTGGTAGTCGAAGTGGGTGGTCAGCAGGGTCTCCTCACCCGCCTTTTCCGACCCGCCCAGCTCGTTCTTGTCCCCGGAATACTGGACCGGCGTGATGGAATTGATGTCCACGCCCTCCGGGACCAGAACGACCCCGCCCGGGTGCTGTCCGCTGGTGAGCTTGACGCCCTCCAATCCGGCCTTGAGCCGCTCGATCTCGACCCGGCGTTTCACGATCGAGCGGGCCTCGAAGTACTTTTTCACCATCCCGAAGCTCTGGCGCTCGGCGAGGGTCGAAATGGTGCCGGCCTTGAACGCCAAGCCCTTCCCGAAGAGGGTCTCCGCGTACTTCTGGATCTCCCCCTGCACCTCCGGGGCGAAGTTCAGGTCGATGTCCGGGACCTTGTCGCCCTTGAAGCCGACGAAGGTCTCGAAGGGGATGTTGAACCCGTCGCGTCGGAGAGGGCCCCCGCAGTTCGGGCAGGGGCGATCCGGCAGGTCCACCCCGACGAGGCGCTCCCCCTCGCGGAAGGCCACGAAACGGCACGCCGGGCAGAGTTCGTGGCTGGGCAACGGGTTGACCTCGGTGATGCCGAGGCAGAAGGCCACGAAGCTGGACCCCACCGAACCCCGGCTCCCCACCGAGTAGCCCCGCTCCTGCGACGCGCGCACGAGGCGCCGGGAGATCTCGTACAGGACCGCGAAGCGGTTGCCGATGATGGCCCCAAGCTCCCGCTCCAGGCGCGCCGCCACGAGTCCGGGCAGGGGCTCGCCGTAGAGTTCGCCCGCCCGCGCGTAGGCGGCCGCGCGGATGTCCTCATCGGCCCCCGGAAGGGTGGGGAAAAAACGCCCCTCCGGGACGGGGGGTACCGACTGGCACAACGCCGCCACGCGGTTGGGGTCCTCCACGACCACCTTGTGGGCGAGCTCGGGCCCCAGGAACCCCATGGCCTCGAGCATCTCGCCGGTGGTCCGGAAATAGAGCGGCGGCTGGAGGTCGGCGTCGGCGTAGCCCTGGCCGGCCTGGAGGATGCCCCGGTGCAGGGCGTCCTCGGGGTCCAGGAAGTGGAGGTCGGAGGTCGCCACCACGGGCTTGGACAGCTTCAGTCCGAGGGCCACGATGCGCCTCACGTTGTCGCGGAGGCCCTCCTCGGTGGCGGTACCCTTGCGCACCATGAAGGCGTTGTTCTCGACCGGCTGAACCTCCAGGTAGTCGTAGAACGAGGCGATGCGCTCCAGGTCGGCGTCCCCGGCCCCCGCGACCACGGCTTGGTAGAGCTCTCCCTGCTCGCAGGCGCTGCCGACCAGGAGCCCGGCGCGCTTGGACGCGAGCAGCGCCTTCGAGATCAGCGGTTTGCGGTAGAAGCTCCGCGTGTGGCTGTGGCTCACCAGTTCGTAGAGGTGCCGGCGCCCCTCGTCGGTGGCGGCGTAGAGCATGCAGTGCCAATACTCCGGGATCCGAACCTCGTCGCGGGACCGGCGCCCCTCCTTGGCCTGCCTCAGTTGGTCCACGAAATCGACGTCCGGGACCAGGTAGGCCTCCATCCCCAGCAGCAGCTTGATGCGCCCCTTGGCCGCCTTGTGGGCCTCGGGGAAGGAGTGGACCACCCCGTGGTCGCTGATCCCCACGGCGGGATGCCCCCATTCGATGGCCCGGGCCACATAGGCCTCGACCGGGGTGACGGCGTCCAGGGCCGACATCTTGGTGTGGGCGTGCAGTTCCACCCGCTTGACCGGGGCGTCGTCGCGCCTCCCCGGCAGGGCCGGGAGGGCCACGGCGTGGGACACCTGCATCGCCAACTCGTCGCCCTCGAAGCGGTTGATCTCGAGGCGGCCGCGCAGGCGGCAAAGGGCGCCGGGCTTCAGCGCGGCGGGGGCGGACTTGCCCTCGGGGACGCGCAGGGTGCACAAAAGGGAATCGGTCCCGTCGGTGACCGAAAGCTTCAGGAGCGTGCCCCCGCTCTTGAGCAGGCTGGAACGGACGTCGAAGATGCGCCCCTGGAGGGCCGCTTCGTCGGCGGGGGCGTTGAGTTCCGAGATGGGCCGGACGGCCTTGGCCGGGATGGTCCGTCCCACCAGGACCGTTTCGGCGGCCGCTTCCGCGGCGGTCTTCCCCGCGGCGGGGGGGGCGTCCTTCCCGGACGCCGCCGGGCGCCGGGCCCCCTCCTTGCCCGGGACCGGGGCGGGGGCTTCCGGAGCGGGCCGCTCCTCGACGGATCCCAGGGGGCCGGGGACGGGATCGAGGCGCACCTCGGGGCGCGCACCGCAGCCCCAAGCCAGCCGCTCCAGAAAATGGGCTTCGGCCTTGCGCTCCATGAGCGCCCGGAGGGCCAGGGAGCCCGCCGCCTGGAGGCAGACCCTTTCGCTGTCCTCGCCCTCCAGGCGGTAGTCCAGGCCGCCGGTCCAATGCGCGTCCAGGCCGAGTTCCCGGCCCAGGGCCAGGCACATGTCGTCGAAATGGAGGGCCAGGTATTCCCCCGCCGGAATCGGGTCGCGGTACCGGATCCGGAGCTCGATCTCGCGGAATCCGTGGCCCTTCAAACGTTCCCTCAGCCCCTCATAGGGACGCACCTCGCCCGGCGGCGAGGCCAGGGCCAAGGTCAGACGCAGCGACGGGCCCTCCGGCCAGACCCGCACCTCCTCCCATTCGGCGCCGACGAAGGCCGCCGCCACATCGGGGGGCAGTTCGAGCCGCTCCAGCCAGCCACCGCCGGCCTTCCAGCCAAGCGAAATCATGGCCGTTGGCGCGGGACGGTCCGCGCGGATCTGGGGACGGGGGAGGAAGGGGCTAGGGGAGCCAAGCCGGACACCGGATGGGGGAAATGGGGAACAAACATCATACCCCGCCGGAGGCGCCGGACAAGCCCGTTCCGACCGGGAAAAGGTCGCGGGCCGGACCCTAAGAAGCGCCCCCGTCCTCCCGGGCCGAGGGGCAATCCCGCCGCAGCGCGCATTCCCCGCACCGGGGTAAGCGAGCCTCGCAAACCCGCCTTCCGTGCCAGATCAAAAGGTGGGAGGCCCGCCCCCACTGCGCCGGAGGCAGTTGGGCGCACAGCTCCCGTTCCACGCCCACCGGGTCTCCGGCCTGAAACAGCCCCAGGCGCTTTCCCACCCTGAGGACGTGGGTATCCACCGCCAGGCCGGGGACGCCGAAGGCCTCGCTCAGGACCACGTTGGCGGTCTTGCGCCCCACCCCCGGGAGCCGGACCAAGGCCTCCATCGTGTCCGGGACCCGCCCCCCGTGCTCCCGCACCAGGGCCTGGGCCATCCCCACCAGATTGCGGGCCTTGGTGCGGAAAAGGCCCAGGGTGCGTATGGCTCGCTCGACCTCCGCGGGCCGGGCGCGGGCCAGCGCGGCGGCGTCGGGCCAACGCCGGAACAGGGCCGGGGTCGCCCGGTTGACGTTGCGGTCGGTGCACTGCGCCGAAAGGATGGTCGCGGCCAGGAGCTGGAAGGGGCCGCGGTGGTCGAGTTCGCAGCGGGCATCGGGGTAGGCGCGCGCCAGGATCGCGAAGATCCGCCGGGTCCGTTTCACGCCCCCTGGTCCGAATAGAAGTCCCTCGCCCGGAACCCGCGGCTCCAGCGGAAGGCGAAAAAATAGCAGCGGGAAGCCTGGTGGGGGTTGTGGCGTTGGTCCAGGGAAAGGTGGTAGAGCCAGCCAATGCCGAAGGCCCAGACCCATTCCGGGGCGCCGGCCCCCCAGGCCAGCGCCAGGAGCGCGGTGGGCCATTCCCAGGCGTGGAGGGCCAGCAGAAGGTAGCGCGGTTCGCGGAGCCGGAACCAGGAGAAAAAACGCGGCGCGTCCAGGTTGAACCCGGCGTCGCGCCAGTAGTCCACGATGTGGTCGCAATCCACCAGCGTGGCGGCCGTCCAGAAGGCCGCCGCATCCAGCGCGCTCCCGGTGGCGAAACCCAGCGCGGCCGCCGCGCAGGCGGACAAGGTGGCGTGGTGGGAAAGGACCATGCCGGATTATAGGTCCGCGGCCCCCCCGGCGCCAGTTCCCGACTATTGCACCACCGCCAGGCGCAGCACCGCGCGGCGGGGGACGCCGGAGGCCCCGCGGGCATCCAACACGACCAGGTAGACGCCCGCGGCGAGGGTCCTGGGGAAGGCTAGGCTCAGGGACGGGCCCGAGCCCTGTCCGGACAGCACCCATTGGCCCGCGAGGTTGTAGACGCGGACCTGCACGGAATCCGCCGGGCCCAGGTTGGGAACGCTGATGAACAAGCTGCCGCCCCCGAAGGGATTGGGCGCCAACTCCGCGCCCGCCAGAGCATCCGCGGAGGCGGCCAGGACCTGCACAAAGGCGGTGCGGACCCCGGAGGACGCGCCCGGGGTCTGGTCCGTGACCTGCACCTGATAGACGCCCGGCTGCACCGGCGCGCCGGACCCGTTCATCCCGTCCCAGGTGAGGGAGTCCTCCGGGTCCGGCCCCCAGGAGATGCCGACTCCGGGCCCTCCGGCCTCCGCCACCAGGGTGGCCGCGCTCAGCTTGAGGTCTTCAACCGGCCCCGGTTGGGACGGGTAGCTTTTCACCAGTTCGCCCGCGGCGTTGAAGATCTGCACGGAGCAGGCCGAGGGCGCCTGGAGCACGGTCTCCTGGACCATGAATTGCTGCGTCCGGCTGCCCCCTGAACTTTGGGTGAATTCGACCATGTAGACCCCTGGGGCCACCACCTGGCCGTTCGCGTTCGAGCCGTTCCACACGAAAGTACCGCCGTTGCCCACCATGACGATGGTCGCCGTCGCCGAAAGTGGGGTGAAGGCCGGATCCACGGCGCGGACCCCGCTCATCGCATCGACGAACTGCAGCGGCTGGGGTATCGCGAAGACCAGCTCGCCCGCGCTGTTGAAAACCCGCACCATCACCGATTGGGAGGCCACCGGACTCGCGGTGGCCGTGGGGCTCGGGGTGGCCGTGGGGGACGGAGTCCGGGTCGGGGTATCCGTGGGGCTTCGTGTCGGCGTCATGGTCCCGGTGGCCGTCGGTGTGCCTGTCGCCGTAGTGGTCGCGGTTCCGGTCGCCGTCCGGGTGTCCGTCAGCGTGATCGTCGGGCTCGCCGTCTGCGTGTCCGTCAGCGTCACCGTCGGTGTGGCCGTCGAAGTGTAGGTGTCCGTCGACGTCGGCGTGTCCGTCAGGGTCACGGTCGGCGACACCGTGTCCGTGGGCGTGGCCGTCTCGGTGTCGGTCAATGTCACCGTAGGCGTGTCGGTCTGCGTAGCCGTCAGCGTGATCGTCGGGCTCGCCGTCTCCGTGTCCGTCAGCGTCACCGTGGGCGTGGCTGTCGAAGTGTAGGTATCCGTCGACGTCAGCGTGTCCGTCAGGGTCACGGTCGGGGACACCGTGTCCGTGGGCGTGGCCGTCTCGGTGTCGGTCAATG
>DAIDJD010000077.1 GCA_027451505.1 candidate division FCPU426 bacterium | reverse complement strand
GTTGGGCCACCCGCCGCATCAGGGGCGCCGCCAAGGAGGCCCACCGGCTCAAGGTCGCGGCCTAGCCCGCCGCACATCCTACGCCCGGGAATTTACACCCAAAGGCGTTGCATGACCAATCTTTTCCTTCCTGGCGGCTTTTACTGCCCGGTGACCATGTGGATCGCGGCGCCTTCGCGTCTATCCAATTTAGCCCAGGCGGCCACCGCGTCCGCGGTGGCCGCCTCCCTTCATGCCGATCCAGGCGCGACGGAAGGCTGGTCGATGGCCCACAGCCAGGAGCCGTATGGCTGCCAGCGGGCCACCTCGGCGGTCACGGTTCCGTCGGGCAAGCGGGTGGACGTCAGGGCCAGGCAGTCCAGGACCAGGGCGGGCCGTTGGGCCGCTAGTTCGAATTTCACTCCCATGGCGATCACGTCCTGGTAGAAGAAGCGGATGGCCTGACGGCCGCGCGACGTGCGCCCCAAGCCGATGTCCAGCACGGCCTCCAGCTCGTAGAGGCCAGCCATACCCTCCGCGTCCCCGGCTTGCTCGAAGGCCACCAGCAGCCGGGCCAAATCCTGCGGATCGAGGGCTTTCGGACGGTCGCTTTCCAAGGGACCTTCTGTGAAAGGGTGGAACGCCGGTTCGGAGAGTTTTCCCGTCCCTTCAGCCGGGCAGGAGCGACGCCAGCACGGGCTCGGCCAGGGCCCGGAACACGGCGTCCGCGTCCTTCGGCTCGGACCGGGCGCCCGTTTCCAGCCACCAATGCAGCACCAGGATGAACGTCGAGGCCAAAAAGGGGGCCAGCAGGCCATCGGGGACCGGGGAGGCCCTCCGGCGGGCGTCGGGGAGTCGCTTCAGCTCGTCGGCGACGCGTTCGGTAAGGACCCGCCGGAGCTGTTCGTGGGCCAGGGCGCTGCCGCGTACGCCCAGGCGGCCGCGCAGAAGCTGGCGGTGGCGGGCGTGGCGTTCCAGAACCGGAAGGCCGAAGCCCAGCAGCCCTTCGCGCGGATCCACCGATGCGGCCCCCGCGCCCGCCGGGGGGGTGAGCATCTCGCGGATGCCGCTGAGCAGCAGGTCGTCCTTGTCCCGGAAGTGGGTATAGAAGGTGGAACGGCCCACGTCGGCCCGGTCGAGGATGTCCTTCACTGTGATGGAGCCGTAGCCCTTCTCGGCGATCAGCGACCCGAGTGCCTCCCGCAGCAGCCGCCAAGTCCTTCCGACTCTGCGGTCGCCGCCGTCCTTTCTCGCATCTCCCCCCGCATTTGCCGCGCGCATGGGCACCCCTTTCAGTACAAAACCGCACTTCTTGTCCGTTAACGGACGGACGGTCCCCGCCTGTTCTTGCCCTCGGTCCGGGGTCGGCCATAGTTTAGGACATTCCTCCATTTCCGGACAAGTGTCCGCCTTTCAAAAGGAGTCCCCATGCCGCCCGAAGGAAATTCGACCCCAGCCCAGGCACCGGGCATCCTCATCCATTCCCCCCGCGCCTACGATTTTTTCGTGGCCCTGTTCCTGTGGGGCAAAGAGCGCGCCTTTCGGAGTCGCCTGCTGGACCTGGCCCGCGTGGGCCCGGGCAAAGCGGTCCTGGACGTGGCCTGCGGCACCGGGAGCCTCGCCGTCCTGGCCGCGGCGAGGGTCGGACAAGGCGGAAGCGTGGCGGCGGTGGACGCCTCACCGGAGATGCTGGCCCGAGCCCGCCTCAAGGCGAAACGCCGCGGCGCGGTGGTGGACTTCCGGGCCGCCCCGGCCCAGGCCCTCCCTTTTTCCGCAGAAAGTTTCGACGTCGTCTTCGGTACGCTGATGCTGCACCATCAAGCGCCCAAGGCCCGGTCGCTCTGCGTGGCCGAGATGCGACGGGTGCTCAAACTAGGCGGACGCGTCCTGATCGTTGAATTCGATGCCCCGCCCCCTGGCCACCGGCAGGGGCTGATCGGTCACCTGCATCGCCGGCACGGTCACGTAAAGCCCCGGGATCTTATGAGGGTCGTCACCGGGGCCGGGCTGACCCCGCGCGAATGCGGCCCGGTAGGGGTGAAGGACATGCACTACGTCCTGGCGGAGGCCTAACCGTGCCGGCCGGACGACGCCGATCTTGGCGTTCCGCCGCGTTGGGCGTGGCCGGGCTGCTGCTGCTGCATGCCCTGGCCTTCCACCTCCTGCACCGTTGGGCCTTGGCCATCGGGATGGTCGCCTCCCTCGGGGCGGCCTTTGCCGCGGTCCACTGGGCCATTGCGCGGAGGAGGCGCAGTTCGGGCGGGGAAAGGGATGCCTAGAGTCATGGGCGCTTTGGCGCAAGCGCGCGCGGGCCGGGAACGCGGACTTTCGGGGATGGGAGCTTTCAGGGGGACGCAATCTTTGGGGGCTCGTGCCGGCCCTGGAGGGGCTTGGTTAGTGCGAATAGCTGTACATCACCGCAAGTATTACGACGAACTTGTCGGTCCGCCGGTCCCCATCGGGGACGAGGTCATCACGAAGTTCGGGCGGCTTCAGACGCGCTTTGGGGTGCTCACGCTATTGACCCCGCACGACTGCGTCAAGGCCCGCTTGGCGGCCCATTTGCATGGGAAGGACACCCGGCCTTGAACCACGCCCTTTAGGTTGCGTTGAATGATCGGGTTGGGAGCTCAGCCCGGGGCCCCGGTCACGCAAGGTCGAAGCGGTCCAGGGCCATCACCTTGCCCCAGACGGCCGCGAAATCGCGGACGAACTTTTCCTGCGCGTCGGCGCTGGCGTAGACCTCCGCGAGCGCCCTCAACTGGGAGTTTGACCCGAATACCAAGTCAGCGACCGTGGCGGTCCATTTGAGGTCGCCCGTTGCCCGGTCCCGGCCCTCCAGCACGCCTTCGGCCGCTCCCGAGCGGTGCCACACCGTGCCCATGTCGAGCAGGTTCACGAAGAAGTCGGGGGTCAGGACCCCGGGACGCTGGGTGAACACGCCATGGCGGGATTTCCCGAAGTTCGCATCCAGGACGCGCATGCCGCCGAGGAGTACCGTCATCTCCGGGGCGGTGAGGCCCATCAGTTGGGCCTTGTCCACAAGAAGGTCGGCCGCCACGCCTTCGAAGCCCTTGCGGGCATAATTGCGGAATCCGTCGGCTTTGGGCTCCAGCACCGCGAACGACTCCACGTCAGTCTGCTCCTGGGAGGCGTCCGTGCGCCCCGGCGAGAAGGGGACGTCCACGTCCGTGCCGGCCTTCCGCGCCGCGGCCTCGACCGCGGCGCAGCCTCCCAGGACGATCAGGTCGGCCAGCGATATCCTCTTGCCGCCGGACTGAGCGCTGTTGAAGCCGTTGCGGATGGACTCCAGGCTGGATAGAACCGCGGCAAGATCCTCGGGCTGGTTGACCTCCCAATCCCTCTGGGGGGCCAGGCGGATGCGGGCTCCGTTGGCACCACCGCGCTTGTCGGAGCCGCGGAAAGTCGAGGCCGAGGCCCAGGCCGTAAACACCAGTTGCCGGATGGACAGGCCCGAGGCGAGGAGGGTGCGTTTGAGCGCGGCGATGTCGCGCGCGTCGACGAGCGGATGGTCGACCGCGGGAATGGGGTCCTGCCAAAGGAGCTCCTCGGACGGAACTTCCGGCCCGAGGTAGCGGGCGCGGGGGCCCATGTCACGGTGGGTGAGCTTGAACCAGGCCCGCGCGAAGGCTTGGGCGAATTCGTCTGGGTGTTCGTAAAACCGCCGCGAAATCCTTCCGTAGGCTGGATCAAAGCGCAGGGACAGGTCGGTGGTCAGCATCGTCGGCCGGTGCCGCTTCGACGGGTCGTGCGCGTCTGGGATCGTGGCCTCCGCGTCCTTGGCCACCCATTGGTGGGCGCCCGCCGGGCTCTTGGTCAACTCCCACTCGTTCCCGAACAGGTTCTCGAAGAAGTGGTTGCTCCACCGGGTCGGGGTCTGCGTCCAGGTCACCTCCGGGCCGCCGCCAATGGTGTCGCCGCCCTTGCCGCTGCCGAAGGCGCTCCGCCAGCCGAGTCCCTGCTCCTCGACACCGGCGTCCTCGGGTGCGGGGCCCACGTGCGAAGCGGGGCCGGCGCCGTGGCTCTTTCCGAAGGTGTGCCCGCCCGCGATCAGCGCCACGGTCTCCTCGTCGTTCATGGCCATGCGGCGGAAGGTCTCGCGAATGTCCTTGGCGGCCGCGACCGGATCGGGGTTGCCGTTGGGTCCCTCTGGATTGACGTAGATGAGCCCCATCTGGACCGCGGCGAGGGGATCGGCGAGTTCGCCGCCCGCGCCGTGGCGCCGGTCCGCGAGCCACTCGCCTTCCGGACCCCAGAACACCGACTCGTCGGGCTCCCAGACGTCCTCGCGCCCTCCGCCGAAGCCGAAGGTCCGAAAGCCCATCGATTCGAGGGCGACGTTGCCCGCCAGGATCATCAAGTCGGCCCAGGAGATCTTCCGGCCGTACTTCCGCTTGATGGGCCAGAGAAGCCGGCGGGCCTTGTCGAGGTTGACGTTGTCGGGCCAGCTGTTGAGCGGGGCGAAGCGCTGGTTCCCGGCCCCGGCGCCGCCGCGCCCGTCGCCGATGCGGTAGGTACCGGCGCTATGCCAGGCCATGCGCACGAACAAGGGGCCATAGTGACCGAAGTCCGCCGGCCACCAGTCCTGCGAATCGGTCATCAGCGCCAGCAGGTCCCTCTTCACCGACCCCAGGTCGAGACTCTTGAACGCCTCGGCGTAGCGGAACCCCTTGTCCATGGGGTCGGAAAGCCGCGAGCGCTGGTGCAGCACCTTCAAGTTGATCTGGCGCGGCCACCAGTCGCGGTTCGACGGGCCATCGCTGGCGGAATGGTGGAACGGGCATTTTTGCCCGGTGGAATGGTCGGGGGCGCCGGATTCTCCGGCGTCGGTCGTCGGCGTGGTGGTTTCGCTCATGGCCTGGCCCTTTCGTGGGCGCCCCGTTCGCGGCGCAGGGGGGAGCATGCGCGCCCGCCGTGATTTGTTCCAATACACCTTTTAAAAGAATGTGATAGTCTTTTCCTATGATACCCGAATCGCATTCGTTCTCTCTTAGGCAACTCCAGTACGCCGTGGCGGTCGCGGAGACGTTGAGCTTCCGCAAGGCGGCGGAGCGCTGCCATGTGGCGCAGCCGTCGCTCAGCGCCCAGGTGGCGCAGCTCGAAGCGGCCCTCGGGACCCGCCTCTTCGAGAGGGACCGGCGCCGCGTGCTCGTCACGGGCGCCGGGCGGGAGCTCATCGCGCGGGCGCAGCGGGTGCTTAGGGACGCGGACGACTTGGCGGAGTCGGCCAAACGCGCGGGCGATCCGCTCTCCGGCACCTTGCGCATGGGCGTCATTCCGACGGTCTCCCCCTACCTCCTGCCCACCGCGGCGCCGGCCCTGAGGGCCGCCTACCCGCGGCTCACGGTCCTTTGGACCGAGGACAAGACGGAGGTCCTGGTGCGCGATCTGAATGCGGGGATGCTTGACGCCGCGTTGTTGGCCTTGGAAGCCGTCCTCGGCGACGTCGAGCGGGCCATCGTCGGGCTCGACAGGTTCGTGCTCGCCACCCCGGTGGGACATCCTCTCGGCGGGAAGGCCTTCCCGGTCGAGCCGAGGGAGCTGAGGAACCTGGGCTTCCTTCTGCTTAATGACGGCCATTGCTTCCGGGAACAGGCGCTGGCGTTCTGTTCCAGCGCAAAGGCCCGCGAGATGGAGTTTCGCGCAACCAGCCTCTCGACGCTCGCGCAGATGGTGGCCGGCGGCGCGGGAGTGACCCTGTTGCCGGAACTCGCGGTTCCGGCCGAGACCGGCCGCGCGCGGCTCATGGTGAGGGATTTCGCGGAGGACG
>DAIDJD010000076.1 GCA_027451505.1 candidate division FCPU426 bacterium | reverse complement strand
AGCGGGTGGGGCGCGCCGTCGCCGTGGACCCGGACCCGCGCCTCGAGGCCGAGGCGGTCCGCAGGGGCTGGGAGGGCGTCTCCCTGCGTTGACCCCGCGGGCCTTCCAAGGGCCCCGCCCCGGTGCTACACTTCATGCTCTTGTACCGAACCCCTCCCCGGGAAACGCCATGAAAAGAGCCCTCCTGCTGCTGTCGTTCCTGTGCCTGACGGCCCCGGCCCTGCGCGCGGACTCGGGCGCGGATTGGAACGCCGAGGTCCGGGCCGCCGTGGTGGACCAGCGCGCGGGGAACCTCGTGGGCGCGGAACATGTGCTCCTGAAGGCGCTCTTCCTGGCCCAGGGCTTCGATCCCAACGATCCCCGGGCGGCCTATATCCTCGACTACCTGGGGACGCTGTACGAGCAGCAGGGCCGTCTCTCCGATGCCGTGGCCGTTTTCCGGAGGGCCTTGAGGGGCTTCGACCGTTCCTTGGGCCCCCACAGCGACGACGCCCTGGCCTCCGCGGGACGCCTAGCGGACGCCTATGAGGCCTCCGGGCAATGGGCGAAGTCCGAGCCGCTGCGCCGGAGGCTCCTCAAGGAGTTGGCCGGCAGCGCGGATCCCGACCCCGCGGCCCTGGCCCAGGCCCAGTGCGACCTGGCCCTGTGCCTGGACGCCCAAAAGAAGTGGGATGAGGCCATGGACCTCTATGGGCAGGCCCTGAGGGGGCGCATCCGCGCCCTCGGTCCCGACTCCCCGGACGTGGCCGAGGTCCTCAGCGACGAGGGGCGGGTCTGGCTGCTGCGCGGCAAGGTTTCCCGGGCCGAGGCCCTCATGCGGCGCGCCCTGGCCATCGACCAAAAGGCCCTCGGCCCGGACGATCCGGCGGTCAGCGACGACCTGAGGCGGCTCGCCGCGGTGTTGAAGCGCGCCGGCAAGGGCGCCGAGGCGGCCCGGGACCTCGCGCGGGCGGCCGCGCTGGACAAGGCCCGCGCGGCGAAGGCCCCCGAGGCCACCCCGGAGCCGGGGCCGTGAGCCCCTCCGAGGGCGAGCTTGAGGAGATCAACGCCGGGTTCCGCGGGGCCCATCCGCGGGACATCATCCGTTTCGCCTGCGAGCGCTTCGGGGACGCCCTCGCCGTCAGCTCGAGCTTCGGCGCCGAGAGCGCCTGCCTCCTGAGCCTGGCGGTCTCGGTGCGCCCCGACATCCCGGTGATCTTCATCGACACGGGCTTCCTCTTCCCCGAGACCCTGGCCTTCCGGGACGAGCTCAAGCGCCGCCTCAAACTCAACATCCTTGAGGTGGGTCCGGCCATGGGGCACGCCGAGTTCCTGGCGCGCCACGGACGCCTCTACGAGACCGATCCGGACCGCTGCTGCGAGATCAACAAGGTGGAGCCCCTGAAGCGCGCCTTGAAGGGCCTGCGCTGCTGGATCAGCGGCGTGAGGGCGGACCAGACGGCCTACCGCGGCGCCATGCGCTACCTCGAGCGCAAGGGCGAGGATTTCTTCAAGGTCTCGCCGCTGCTTTCGTGGGGGGCCCGCGAGGTGGTCCGCCACATACGGGACGAGGGGCTGCCCATGCACCCCCTTTGGGAGAGGGGCTACACCAGCATCGGGTGCGAGCCCTGCACATCCGTGCCGGGGGATCCCTCCGACCCCAGGTCCGGCCGCTGGAAAGGCAAGAACAAGACCGAATGCGGAATCCACACGTTCCTGGACAAAAAATAGCGGCCATTGAGCCCGTGGTGAGCCTGCGGCGGCGCCCCAGCCCCGCCCAGTTGGAGGCCCTCTACGCGCAGGCCTGGTGGACCGCCGACCGGGACCGCGCGGGTGTGCGGGCGGTGCTAAAGCACAGCGACCTCATCGCGACGGCCTGGCAGGGGCGCACCCTGGCCGGTTTCGCCAGGGTGAGCACCGACTTCGCGTACCGGGCGGTGCTTTGGGATGTCATCGTCCGGAGCGACCTGAGGCGCTCCGGATTGGGGACGCGGATCGTCCGCGCGGTCCTCGACGACCCCCGGCTGGCCGGGGTCGAGAGTTTCTGGCTGTTCACCACCGACAAGCAGGCCTTTTACCGCCGATTCGGCTTCCGCGCCTACCCGCGCAACGTCATGGTCTGGCGTCGGCGGGTCCCCCCGGGGCCCTGAGCGTGGCCCCCGGCTCGCGCGCGCCCAAGTACTTCCAGGATCCGCTCTACGGCCAGATCGCGGTGTCCTCGCCCCTGCTGCTTCGGATCATCGACGCGCCGGCCCTGCAGCGCTTGCGGCGCGTGCGCCAGTTGGGGGTCAGCTATTTGACCTTCCTGGGGGCCGAGCACAGCCGCTTCAGCCACAGCCTGGGGGCCATGGCGCTGATGGGGCGGGCGCTGGACCACCTGGGCCGGGGCGAGGGGCTGGCCCTGGACGGGGCCGGACGGGAGGTCGCCCTGGCCGCGGCGCTGCTCCACGACGTGGGGCACTGCGCCTTCAGCCACACCCTGGAGCGGGAGTTGATCGGGGACCACGAGGCCATGGGGGCCCGGGTCGTCCGCGAGGATCCCGGGTTGGCGCGGGCCCTGGGGTCCCGCCGGGAACGGATCGCCCTCCTGCTCGAGGGCCGGGTCCGGGGGCCAGCCTGGACCGTGGTGCGCGACCTGCTCTCCAGCCAGATCGACGTCGACCGCCTCGACTACCTCGCCCGGGACGCCCACACCACGGGCGTCAATTCGGGGAGGGTCGATCTCGACCGCATCATCGGGAGCCTGACCTGCCACCGCGGGCGCCTCGCGGTCAAGGAGCGCGGGCTGCTGGCGGTGGAGGAGTACTTCCTGGCGCGCTACTTCATGTATTGGAAGGTCTACTTCCACAGGACCAGCCGGGGACTGGAGCACGCGCTCAAGGCGGTCGTGTCCCGGGCG
>DAIDJD010000075.1 GCA_027451505.1 candidate division FCPU426 bacterium | reverse complement strand
GGCGCGGGTGCGCGACCCCACCGACCCCCTGCCCACCCGGGAGCTCGCCGCGGTTTTCGCCCGCCTGCGCCCGCGCGAGGTGTTCACCCACGCGCTGTCCGACCGGCACCCCACCCATCTCGCGACGGTCCTGCGCGTGGTCGAGGCCCTGCGCAGCCTGCCCCCCGGGGCGCGCCCGCGGCGCCTTTTGGGCTGCGAAGTCTGGGGAGGCCTGGATTGGATGGAGGGTGCCGGGAGGGTGGCCCTGCCGCTGCGCGGGCCCGCCGGTTTGGTCGGAGCCCTGCTGCGCAGCTTCCCCAGCCAATTGGCCCAGCGGCCTTACGACCGCGGCGTGGCCGGGAGGGCCGCGGCCAACGCGGCCTTCGGGCCCGGCCGGCTCCCCGCCTCCGGCGGGCTGGTCCTGGCCATGGATCTCGGTCCGCTTCTGGAGCCCGGAGGACCCTCGCCCGAGGCCCTGTTGCGCCGCCACCTGGAGGCCTTCCGTTCCCAGGCCCTGGGCCGCCTGAGGGCCGCCCGGGGCGGGGGCTGAAGGCCGCCCCATCCGTTCCCTACCGACCCCCCGCTAGGAGGAACGCATGCCCCCCAAGAGAGACCGCCCCCAGGAGAGGATGGACAGCCTGCTGAGGGAAGAGCGCCGCTTTGACCCGCCCCCGGGGTTCGCGGCGCAGGCCAACGTCCGCGACCCCCGCGTCTGGGCCAAGGCCGCCCGCGATCCGGACGCCTTCTGGGCGGGCTGGGCCCGCCGCCTGGACTGGATCAAGCCCTTCCGCACCGTCCGCAAGGGCTCCATCGGTGCGGCGCGCTGGTTCCTGGGGGGCCGCCTGAACGCCTGCGCCAACGCCGTCGACCGCCATCTGGCCACGCCGCGCCGGTGGAAGGCGGCCCTTCTATGGGTCGGGGAGGACCAGCGCCACCGCACGATCACCTACCAGGAACTGCGCGACGAGACGGCCCGCCTGGGCAACGTCCTCAAGGGGTTGGGGGTGCGCAACGGCGACCGGGTGGCCATCTACATGGGGATGGTCCCCGAATTGCCCGTGGCCGTGCTGGCCTGCGCCCGCATCGGCGCCGTGCATTCCGTGATCTTCGGGGGGTTCTCGGCGGCCTCGATCCGCGACCGGGTCAACGACATGGGCGCCAAGGTCCTCATCTGCGCCGACGGGGCCCGGCGTCGGGGCGGGGTGGTGGACCTCAAGCGCGCCGTCGACGAGGCCCTCGAGGGCGGGGCCTGCCCGGGGCTGGAGAGCGTCCTGGTGTTCGAGCACGCCGGGAACCCGGTCGCCTGGAAGGCCGGACGGGACCGCTCCTGGCGCGAGCTCATGGCCGGGGCCTCGGCGGAGTGCCCCTGCGAGCCCATGGACTCCGAGGACACCCTTTTCCTGCTCTACACCAGCGGCTCCACGGGCCGGCCCAAAGGCATACGCCACGCCACCGCCGGCTACCTCACCGCGACCCTGGCCACCACGAACTGGGTCTTCGACATCAAGGACCAGGACCTTTACTGGTGCACGGCCGACCTGGGCTGGATCACCGGACACAGCTACCTCGCCTACGGCCCCCTGCTCAACGGCGCCACCTGTTTCCTCTACGAGTCCACCCCCGACTACCCCGACAAGGGCGTCCTCTGGAGCCTGGTCGAGCGTTGGGGGGTGACGGTGCTCTACACGGCGCCGACCACGATCCGGGCCTGCATGCAGTGGGGCGACGCATGGGTCGACCGGCGGACCATGCCCAGCCTGCGCCTTCTGGGCAGCGTGGGCGAGCCCATCAACCCCGAGGCCTGGATGTGGTACCGCGCCCATGTGGGCAAGGGCCGCTGCCCGGTGGTCGACACCTGGTGGCAGACCGAGACCGGCGCGGTCATGATCAGCCCGCTGCCCGGGCTCACGCCCACCAAACCCGGCTCGGCCACGCGCCCCTTCCCGGGGACCTTCCCCGAGGTCGTCGACGACGAGGGCCGCACGCTCAAGGAGGGCGCCGGCTACCTCGTCTACCGGCGCCCCTGGCCCGGCATGACCCGCGGGATCTGGAACAACCCCGAACTGTACCGCAGGACCTACTTTTCGAGGTTCAAGGGGGCCTACTTCTCCGGCGACGCCGCCCGGCTCGACGCGGATGGATATTTCTGGCTCATGGGGCGCGTGGACGACGTGGTCAACGTCTCCGGGCACCGGATCGGCACCATGGAGGTGGAATCGGCGTTGGTCGACCATCCCGCCGTGGCCGAGGCCGCCGTCATCGGACGGGCCGACCCGCTCAAGGGCCAGGCGTTGGCGGCTTTCGTGATCCTGAAATCCGGGAAGGAGGCCGGGCCCGGACTGGTGGGCGAGTTGCGGGAGCACGTGGGCAAGGTCATCGGTCCCATCGCCAAGCCCGATGACGTGGTCCTGGCGTCGGCCCTGCCCAAGACCCGCTCCGGCAAGATCATGCGCCGGCTCCTGAGGGATGTGGCGGAGGGGCGCCCCCTGGGCGACGTCACCACCCTGGCGGATCCCGAGGCCGTGGTCCGGCTGGAGGCGGAGGTCCGGCGCCTGAGGGCGGATCGGCGCAACGCCTGAGGCCGGCCGCCCGGCTCCGGGTCAGGCCCGCGCCGGGCGCGCCGCCAGGCCCAGCAGGACCCATCCCGCCAGCATCAGCACGCCGCCCACCGGGGTCACCGCTCCGAGCCCATGGGGTGCGCCCAGGCCCATGAGGTAGAGGGTGGCGGCGAAGATGAGGGTGCCCCAGAAGAGGCAGCGGGCCGCGGCCGCCGCGGCGCCGGGGCGGGGAAGGCGCAGGGGCGCCAAGGCCAGAAGGGCGGCGGCGTGGGCCAACTGGTATTTCGAGGCGGTCCCGAACAGGGCCAGGCGCTGGGCGGCCTCGGCCGGGGCCAGGCCGGCGTCCAGGCGGGGCAGCAGGTGGGCCCCGAAGGCGCCCAGGGCCACGGCCATAAACCCTTGGACGGCGGCCCCTAGGACGCGATAATGTTGCTCACGATTCATGGGGTTCCTCCGGTTCTCCGGCGCGTGCCGGGGTTGGGGCCCGCGCGGGGGGACCTGGCGGCGCCCAGGCTCGAAGATACACCACCCTTAGGCCGGGGGCACCGGGGCTAAGGCCCCGCCGCTTTGGGAAGCGGCCCGTCCGGGCCGGGAGGGGACGCCGAAGGCGCCCCGGAAAGGTTGCGACATGGCGATGGATTTCGAGCGCTACAAGCGCATGAACGACGAGAAGGAGAACTTCCGGGAGATCCCGGGCGCCACGGTGGACCATGTCTACCGCAACAACGCCTGCGGGGACGGGTACCGCATCTTCCTGAAGCTGGGGCCCGACGGACGCATCGAGGACGCCTCCTACACCACCACCGGATGCGGCTTCGGTTTGGCGGCCCTGGCGGTGGTCACGCGCTTGGTGAAGGGACGCACGCTGGAGGAGGCCGAGGGGATCACCCCGGCCGATGTGGAGGCCGACTTCGAATTCCCGGAGCGCCGCCGCAACTACCCCGTGACCGCGGTCGAGGCCATGCGCCAAGCCCTGGAGCTGGCCCGACGCGGGCCGGCTGAGGCCCACTGAAGGGCCTCGTTCCCGCCCGTCCGGCCCTTCCCCGGGGGAGCGGCGCAGGAACGGAACCCGGGCCCACCCAGGCGCGTTGTTACGGCATGGCAGCCATCCTAGCCGTGCTGATGCTGCTGCTTGCCCCGGCGGCCCGGGCGGGCGATTTCGACCTTTCTGCGCGCACGGACAAGGCCGAGGTGGACCTGGGGGACACGCTCCAGTTCTCCCTCACGCTCACCGTCCACGGGGACTTGACCTTCCAGCCCCAGCTCGACCTGCCCACCACGTTCAAGGGTTTCGACGCCCAGGGGCCCTCCGAGAGCCAGAGCTTCAGTTGGGTCAACGGGGCCTCCACGGACGTCTACACCTGGACCTGGACCCTGGAGGCCCAGGTCCCCGGCCGCTACACTTTTGGGCCCTACCGCGCCACGGCCAACGACGCCCTCAACGGGAGGCTCCGCCGGGCCACCCGGCCGGTGGTGGTGTTGGTGCGCCATCCCCAGGGGCTGGGCAGCACCCTGGCCTCCCTGGCGCCGACCCCGTCTCCGCAGCCGACCCCGCCCCCCCCCGACGCCGCGGCCCTGCGGGGCATCCGGCCGGATTGGGGCCTGCCCTGGGGATGGGTGGCCGCCGTGTACGGGGGCCTGCTCCTGGTCCTGGGGATCGCGGCGGGCCTTTCCCGGGGACGTCGTGCGCCGCCCAAGGAGGAGCCGCTTCCCGCCGATCCCGTGGCCGCGGCCTACCGCCGGCTGGACCTGGCGCGCCGGGAGTTCGAGACGGGCAGGGACGCCCGGGGCTACGCGATCCGGGTCGGGGAGGCCCTGCGCCTCTACCTGCGCCAGCGCCTGGACCTGAGGCCCGGCCTGACCCTGGCCGAGGCCGTGGCGGCCCTGCGCGGGCGGGCGCCCCAGGTGCCGCCGGGGCCGGTGTCCGACCTGCGCAGGCGCCTGGAGCTTCAACTCTACGCCGGCGGCGCCCTGGACCCCGAGGAGCTCGGGACCCTCGACGCGGGGGCGCGGGACGTGATCCGCGCGCTGGAGGGGTCCCGCCGCCTCACTCCGGCCCAGCGCGACCTCGCCAAGGCCCTGGACCGCATGGCCTCGGTGTGGGCCTCGGGACAGGCCAAGAGCGGCTGGTTGGGGATGCGTTCGGCCGCCGTGGAGCACATCCGCAAGGCCCTGGCGCTGGGGCCGGGGCCCTTGCCCAAGGCCGCGCTGACCCGCATGCTGCGGCCCATGGAGTCCCCGGAACTGGCGCGGACCCTCGACTCCCTGGGTTTTGAGGAGCCCCCGCGCGGTTCCGACCCCAAGGCGGTCGCAGGCGGGCTTTTGGCCCTGGCTCAGGCCCTCGAGGCGGCCAGGGGAGCGGTTTTTGACGAGGACGGCCCCCGCGACGCGGGGCGCGGCGGTCCCGGCACTCAAGGAGCGGACTGATGGCGA
>DAIDJD010000074.1 GCA_027451505.1 candidate division FCPU426 bacterium | reverse complement strand
GCCCAGGTCCCGGCCCTTCTGCTTTCGACCGCCACGGGCATCATGGTCACCCGGGTGGCCGCCGGCACGGACCTTTCCTTGAGCCTGCGCCGCCAGGTGCTGGGCCGGCCGGGCGCCCTTCGGGTGGTCGGCAGCGTCCTGATTGGCTTGGCGGTGCTCGGCCTGTGGCTGGACCTGCCGCCCCTGCCCTTCGCCCTCTTCGGTTTGGCCTGCTGGGCCCTCAGCCGCATGGCCCCGCCCGAGGAGCAGGCGGCCGAGGCCGCCAAACCGGCGGCGCAGCAGGAGGAACTGCTGCCCTCGGTCGACCTCGCCGGGATGGAGGTGCGCCTGGGCCTGGCCCTGCTGCCCCTGTTGGACCAGGGGGCCGGTGGCGGCCTGACCAAACGCCTGCCCTTGGTTCGCCAGAACCTTTCCAAGGACAGCGGCTTGCCCATCCCCGAAATCCGGGTGCGGGACTGGGGCGAGCTTGGCGGGAACGAGTACGTCCTCATGGTTCGGGGCGTGGAGACCGCGCGGGGCGAGCTGCAGCCGGGCCAATACCTGGCGATGAACCTCAGCGAGGCCGCGGCCAAAGCCCTGCCCGGCTCCGCGGCCCGGGACCCGGCCTACGGACTTCCGGCGAAGTGGATCCCGGAATCCGCCCGCGCCCAGGCGCTGCGCCTGGGGGCCACGGTCGTGGACGCCGGGTCCGTGCTCTCCACCCACCTCACCGAGAACCTGCGCCAGAACCTGCACCGGGTGCTGACCCGGCGCGAGGCCACGCTGCTGATCGACCAGCTGCGAAAGCGCATGCCCTCCCTGGTGGAGGAGGTGGTTCCCGCCCTCCTGAGCGTGGGCGAGGTCCAAAGGGTGATGGCCCTGCTCCTGGAGGAGGGGGTCATGCTCCGGGATCTTCCGGCCTTCTTCGAGGCGCTTTCGGTGACCGCCCGGGAGGGCAAGGAGCCCGAGCGTCTGGCGGAGGCCTGCCGCCTGGCCCTTTCGCGCCTCATGCTCGGCACCCTGAGCGGACCCGACCGGGTCGTGCGGGCCGTGGGCCTGGAGCCGAAGCTTGAGGAGCTCATGGAAAACGTGGACCGGACCCCGCCCCCGCCGGACAAGGCCCTGCGCATACGGGAAAAGCTGGGCCAGGCCCTGGCCCAGTGGCTGGGCGACGCGCCCCAGGGCGTGCTGCTGACCAGCCCCAAGGCGCGCGCCGCCCTCTCCCGCCTGTGCGGGGAGCTCGACCCGCGGCCCTTGGTGCTCTCCACCCGCGAGGTCCAGGCGCCCTACAAGGCCCAGTGCATGGCCCTGGTGGGCCTGGATTGAACCCGCCATGGCCGGGCCTAACGCGGGGGGATCGGCGGGCGGACCGGAAGGCGGCGGCGCCACCCCCCTGGATTCCCGGCAATTACGTTCGGCCAAAAGGATCCCGGTGGATCTCACTGGCGTTGCGCGATGGGACGGCCTCCGCCTGGAGGTGCGGATCGTGGACCTGAGCGCCGGCGGGGCCCTTCTGGAGGCCACCCCTGGGACTCCCTGGCCCGAGCCCGGGGAGGCCCTGCAACTTTCCTTCAGTGCCGGGACGCAGGGGTTGGACCTGCTGGCGCGCGTCGCGCGGCTGCAAGGGGACTCACGGGCCGGCGTGGCGTTCTGCCTGTTGAGCGCGGCCACCGAGGCGGTGCTGGCACGCCTGGTGCTGGAGCGGGAACTGGCGATGCTCCGCGAGCGAAGCCACCTAGCGGAGGGCTGACATGGCGCCCGACGAACTCGAACTTTGGACCTCGCTACGGGACCCCGGATCGCCCGCCGACGCCCGGGAGCGCGCGCGCCAGGAGCTACTGGCGATCTACCTGCCCCTCGTGCGCATCGTGGTGTCCCGCCTGGCGGTGAATTTCCCCAGCGCCACGGTGGAGGGCTCCGACATGATCCAAAGCGGCGTCATCGGGCTGATGGAGGCGGTGGAGCGTTTCGATCCGGGGTTGAACGTGGCCTTCCGCACCTACGCCCAGGCCCGGATCCGAGGCTCCGTCCTGGACGAGTTGAGGGCCCTGGATTGGGCGCCGCGCTCGGTCCGAGACAAGGCCCGGCAATTGAGCCAGGCCCAGGAGAGCCTGGGCGCCGAGCTCAAGCGTCCCCCCACCCCGGCGGAGACCGCCGCGGCCCTCAACCTCAGCCCGGAAGCCTTCGACCGCTTGGCGGAGGAGGCGCAACGCCGCAGCGTGGGCTCGCTGGAGGCCATGCTCGAAAACGAGGGGGAAGGCCCGGGCTGGCCGGCCCACGACCCGGCCCGGGAGGATCTGGAGCAGCGGCGGGGCCTTCTGGAGGCGCTGCAGGAGGGGATGGGGCTTTTGGCGGAGCGCGACCGGCTGTTGCTAAAACGCTACTACGAACACGACCGCACGCTGCGCGAGATCGCCGAGGAACTGGGGGTCACCGAATCGAGGGTCTGCCAGGTGCACGCGGCGCTGTTGACGCGCCTGCGGGAATGGGTGTCGCGGCGCCTGCGCGAACGCCCCGGGGCCGCGGAACTGTACCGACAATTGGCCCGCAGCTAGGCGGAGGGCGGCCCGCCGGCGCCGCCGGCCTCGAGAACCCCCAGCCCCTGGGCCAGGGCCAAGGTCCTGCCCAAGGCCGTGTGGACCAGCCCCTCGTAGCGTTCCCGCAGAGGATCGCCCGGGGCGGCCGCGGTGAACCAGGCCGGGTCCATGGCGCACAGGGCCTCGGCCGCTGCGCGGACCCTCACGAAGGCCCCCTCATCGCAGCCCCGAGCGGATTCGCGGACCCCCGGCCAAGCCTCCGGATGGAGCCTGCAGAACTGCACCATGGAGTGGCCGACCCTGCGTTGGCGCAGCAGCGCCGCCCCCAGGTCCATGGGGTGGTCGTGCCAGGCCGCGGCGCCGGGGACGTAGGTTAGGCGCATGCCGGAGCGCTTCAGGCGCAGCCCCAACTCGACGTCCTCCATCGCGGCGTAGGGGAAGGACTCCTCGAAGAGGCCCTCGCGCAGCAGAAAGGAGCGCTTCACGGACAGGTTGCTGGTGTAGAAGCGGCCGTAGCCCGCGTCATCCCCGGGTTTGAGCCCGTGGTATTGGAATTGCTGGCCGCCCACCTTGTAGAGGTGGCGCAGCACCGGGGTCTCGGGGATGGAGGGGTGCAGTTCGGTCAGGCCCAGGGCGGCGTCGACATCCTCGGGGTGGGAACGGTGCCAGTCCAAATGGGCCGCCAGCCAGCCGGGCCGGCAGATGATGTCGTCACCGATGAAGGCCACCAGTCCCCGCCGGGCGGCCCGCACCCCCGCGTTGCGCGCGGCCGCGGGGCCCGCGTGCGGGCGTTCCATGAAGACGGGGGCCTCGAACACCGGGTTGGCGCTGAAAACCGGCCCCGACGCCTCCACAACCTCCCGCGCGGGATCCCCCTGGCCGTCGGCGACGACCAGGATCTCGGCCCGGGGATTGAGCCCGCCTTCCACGGACTGGGCCGCCAGGGCCGCCAGACAGTCCTTGAGCTTGTCGGCCCGCCGCCAGGTGGGGATGAGCACCGTGATCACTTGGGCCCCCTTAAGCGACCTTAAGCGCGGGCCGGGGAGCCAGCCCCGCCAGGAGGCACTCGTTCCAGGGCCCCAGGAAGCCCGCCCACAAGGCGGCATCGCCCTTGGGAAGGGCCCCGCACAGCCCCCGGAATCCGGCCTCGTCCAGGGAGAGCTCGCGGGGCTCCGCGGCGGCCTCGATGGTGGGCCAGAACTCGGGGCCGGGGGCGTCCTCGAGTCGCGCGCGCCCCCAACTGGCGCGCACCAAGGCCGCCAGGCCCAGTCCCGTCTGGCGGACGGCCTCCGAATCCAGGCCTCCCCTCTGGCCCATGAGCTCCAGGTCCTTGAGGATGCAGTAGGGAAGCAGGGCCAGGCTCAGCCGCAGCACCGGCCAAGGGCTTCCCGCGCCGCGGTCCTGCCCCAGGTGCCGGAGCGCCTGGCCCGCCAGGAAGCCCAGATAGGGGCGGTAGGTGTCCGGCCCCCGGTAGCGGCCCCCCAATTCGGCGTTGGGCTTGATCCACCTCCAGGCCGTCTCCAACACCGTGGACGGGGTGTCCCGGCGCTGGTGGAAGGCCAGGGCCCCGGGGACGTAGGCCAGGCGCCTCCCGGCGGCGTAGAGCCGCCGGCACACGTCGACGTCCTCGTAATTGGTGCGCAGCGAAGCGTCGTAGCCCCCCACCGCGAGCAGGTGGTCGCGCCGGTAGAGCGTGCCCGACCCGTAGAGAAAGGGCGGGTTCGCCACAGGATCCTCGCCCCAATGCTGGGCCAGGTGCAGCGCCCTCCAGGCGTCCCCAGGAGCCTCGCGGTAGGCCTCCAGGAGGCGCCCCCCGACCCCGGAAAGGCCGGGATCGGCCAGCGCGGCGGCCTCCAGGGCCCCCAGCCAGCCGGGATCGGCCAGGGCATCGGTATCCACGCTCGCCACCCAGTCGCCGCGGGCCTCGGCCAGGGCGGTGTTGCGGGCCTGGGCCAGGCCGCGGTTGACCCCATGGAAGACGATTCGGGCGGCCCCTCCTTGGGCGCGGATCCAGGCCGAGGCCAGGTCCGCGCTGCCGTCGTCGCTGCCGTCGTCCACGACCAGGATTTCGTCGGGCGGGCGCCCTTGGGCCGCCAGGGCCTCCAAACAGCCGACAATGTACTTCTTCACCCGATACACGGGCACGGTGGCGGTGATGGTCAGGGGCATGGCGGCTCCGGCGCGGGGTTGGATTCTGCCTGGGATCTTGGAAGCATATCCCGTGCCAAATCGGGCCCCACGAATTTACGCGTCCAATCCTGCCCGGCCGGCCCCCTAGGGCCCGGAAAGCCCCGATTCCGCTCCAACCTATGGAATCCCCGCTCCGCCCCTGGGCCCCCGGGGACCGACCCTTTAAGCCGACTAATGGATGGGGTGCAGCCCCTCGTGGTGCAGGCTGAGGTTCTCCCCGTCCTTCTCCTCCAACTCGCGGAACACGAACGCCGAGGCCACGGTCAGGGCGCCCAGGGCCAGGAAGGCCATGTGCAGCCCGTGGAGCAGCTCCGGACGGGTGGCGCGGGTCCGCCCGGGGATGAAGAGCACCGCCAGAAGCCCGGCCCCCGCCACGCCGAAGCTGATGGCCAACTGCTGGACCGAGGAAAGGATGGTGCTGGCCATGCCCACCCCCTCCGGGGGCACATCGGCGTAGACCAGGGTGTTCATGCTGGTGTACTGGAGGGAAGAGCAGTACCCGAAGACGCTGGAGAGGGCCACCAGGACGGCCAGGGGCGTCCCCGGCCCGGCCACGGCGAACAGCGCGATGCTGCCGCCGATGAACACCGTGTTCGCCAGCAGCACGCGGCGGTACCCGAAGGCCCGCAGCAGGGGCGGCTGGGTCATCTTGAAGGCGAAGGCGCACAGGGACTGCGGGACCATGAGCAGCCCGGCCTCCACCGGGGAATAGCCCAGGGCCACTTGGTAGAGCATGGGAAGAAGGAAAGGCAGGCCGCCCGCCCCCAGGCGCGTCACCAGATTGCCCAGGGTGGAGGAACGGAAGGTGCGCAGTCGCAGAAGGGCCAGGTCCAGCAGGGGGTGGGCTTCGGAACGCGCGTGCAGGGCGTAGCCCGCAAGCAACACTCCGGAGATCCCCAGCATCCCCGCGGCCTCGCGCCCCGACAGGCCGGTCTCCCCGAAGACCTCCAGCACGTACGACAGAAGGGCGATGCCCGCGCCGAAGAGGATGAGCCCCACCACGTCCAGGGGCGGGACCTTGTCCGTGCGGAAGTCCGGGAGCGCGCGGTGCACCCACACCATGCCCACGAGGCCGATGGGCACGTTGAGGTAGAAGATGGCGCGCCAGGACAGGTAGGTCACGAAGAACCCGCCCAGGACCGGCCCCAGCATGGGCCCCACCAGGGTGGGGATGGCCACGAAACTCATCGCCTGGATCAGGCGGTCCTTGGGCTCGGCGCGCACCAGGGTCAGGCGCCCCACCGGGACCATCATCGCGCCCCCGCAGCCCTGAAGCACGCGGAACAGCACCAGGGTGTGGATGCCCTGGCTCAGTCCGCACAGGGCCGACCCCAGGGTGAACACCCCTATGGCCGACAGGAAGGTGCGCCGGGTGCCGAAGCGGTCGGCCACCCAACTGCTGAGGGGGATGAACACGGCCACGGCCAGGGTGTAGCTGCTGAGCACGGACTTCATGCTCAAGGGGCGCACCGCCAGGGCCCGCGCCATCTGCGGCAAGGCCGTGTTCAGCACCGTGGTGTCGAGGGCCTCCATGAAGAAGGCCACGGCGACGAGCCAGGGCAGCGCGGCCAGGACCCGCGCCGACACGCCGGGGGGGCCGGCCCCCCCGGAAGCCTCGGGCTCCACGGGGTCCGCCTAGGCCAGCCCCTTGGACGCGACGGCGCGCCGGATCAGGCCCGCGGTGGAGGCGTCGTGCCCCGCTTCGGGGCCGCCCTCCAACTCCGGGATGATGCGCGAAGCCAGGACCTTGCCCAATTCCACGCCCCACTGGTCGAAGGAATTGAGGCCCCATACCGTGCCCTGGGTGAAGACGATGTGCTCGTAAAGCGCCACCAGGGCGCCGAGGGCCCGGGGCGTGAGCCGCTCCAAGACCAGGGTGGTGGAGGGGCGGTTGCCGTCGAAGGTGCGGTGGGGCACCAGGGGCTCCGGCACCCCCGCGGCCCTCAATTCCTCGGGCGTCTTCCCGAAGGCCAGGGCCTCGGACTGGGCGAACACGTTGGCCAGGAGCAGGTCGTGGTGGCGCCCCAGGGAATTGAGGGGCTTCAGGAAGGCGATGAAGTCGCAGGGCACCAGGCGGGTGCCCTGGTGGAGGAGCTGGTAGAAGGAATGCTGCCCGTTCGTGCCGGGCTCGCCCCAGTAGATGGCCCCGGTGGGGTAGGGCAGTTCCTGGCCGTCCAGCGAGACGCGCTTGCCGTTGCTCTCCATGGTGAGCTGCTGGAGGTAGGCGGGGAAGCGCTTCAGGTACTGGTCGTAGGGCAGCACCGCCGCGGTCTCGGCCCCGAAGAAGTCCACGTACCAGAGCCCCAAAAGGCCCATCAACACCGGCAGGTTGCGCTCAAAGGGCGCGGTCCGGAAGTGCTCGTCCATGGCGTGGAAGCCGTCGAGCATCTCCCGGAACCGTTCCGGACCCACGGCGAGCATGGTGGAAAGCCCGATGGCGGAGTCCATGGAGTAGCGCCCCCCCACCCAGTCCCAGAAGCCGAACATGTTGGAGGTGTCGATCCCGAACTTGGCGACCTCCTCGGCGTTGGTCGACACCGCCACGAAGTGGCGCGCGACGGCCTTCTCGGCCTTGAGCCGGGCCAGGGACCAAGCCCGGGCCGAGCGCGCGTTGGCCATGGTCTCGAGGGTGGTGAAGGTCTTGGAGGACACGATGAAGAGGGTCTCCTCGGGGTCCAGGTCGAGGACCGCCTCGGAGAAGTCCGTCCCGTCGACGTTGGAGACGAAGCGGAAGACCAGGTCCCGGCGGCTGTAGTGGCGCAAGGCCTCGTAGGCCATGACCGGGCCCAGATCCGAGCCCCCGATGCCGATGTTGACCACGGCCCGGATGGCCTTGCCCGTGTGCCCCTTCCAGGCCCCCGAACGCACGCGTTCGGCGAAGGCGGCCATGCGATCCAGGACCTCATGCACGCCCGGGACCACGTTGACGCCGCCGACCTGGACCACCGACCCGCGGGGCGCCCGCAAGGCCGTGTGCAGGACCGCGCGGTCCTCGGTGACGTTGATGCGCTCCCCCCGGAACATGGCGTCGATGCGCTGGCGCAGGCCGGACTCGTTGGCCAGGGCCACCAGAAGCCGCAGGGTCTCGGGCGTGGCCCGGTGCTTGGAGTAGTCGGCGTAGATGCCCTCGACCTCCAGGCTCATGGCCGCCACGCGGCCGGGATCGGTGGCGAACAGGTCGCGCAGGTGCCGGGGACGCAACTGCTCCTGGTGGGCTTTCAGCGCCGACCAAGAGGGAAGGGCGTGGGCCAAGGTTTGGCGGTTGGACATGGGGCGACTCCTTCAAGGGTTCGACCGAGGATACCAAAGGGGGCCGGGGTACGGAAGCGCCGACCCCGGGAGCCACGGAA
The DNA here is from genome assembly GCA_027451505.1 of candidate division FCPU426 bacterium. Taxonomy (GTDB): domain Bacteria; phylum Oederibacteriota; class JAJYGY01; order JAJYGY01; family DAIDJD01; genus DAIDJD01. Next base: position 288 of record DAIDJD010000074.1, on the reverse strand, counting down.
ATCGGGGCTCCCACGTAACGATTCCTTGCGCCGGGCCAAGGCGAAGGGGCGTCCCTCCGGGCATGGGCGGGCCGGACGGGCTGTGGTAGCATCTTTGCCCATCATGCCCCCAAACGCCGCGCCCTCGCCCGCCCCGCCGACCGCCCTGGAACGCCGCCGCCTCGCCCTCGGGGGAGGCCTTTTGGCGGCGTCCCTGTCGCGGGCGGCCGACGCCTTGGCCGAGGTCGCCCTGCCGGCCCTCCTCGCGGCGGTTCCGGCGGCGGTCCTCTGGCTGGCCGCCGCGGAGTC
>DAIDJD010000073.1 GCA_027451505.1 candidate division FCPU426 bacterium | reverse complement strand
CTGGCCTCGCGCCGCGAGGTCTGAGGCCGGAGGGAGGGGCGGGCGGGGTTCAGGCCCCCCAGCGGTGGCCCGCCGTGACCACCGTGTGGATGCCGCCGCGGACGTTGAAGTCGGCGGTGACCCGCGCCCGGCGCGGGCGGGCCGCGGAGACCAGGTCGTCGAGCACCTTGTTGGCGACGTGCTCGTGGAAGACGCCCACGTTGCGGTACCCCTGCAGGTGGAGCTTGAGGCTCTTGAGCTCGACGAGGTACCGCCCGGGGACGTACTCGATGGTCAGCGTGGCGAAATCGGGCTGGCCGGTCTTGGGGCAGACGCAGGTGAACTCGGGGACCTCGCAGCGCACCACGTACGCGCGGCCGGAGTAGTGGTTGGTGACGACCTCCAGGGCCGGCAAGTCTGCCTTGAGGAAGGCGCCCTGGTGGCGCTGGTAGTCCGAACGCTTGGGCATGGGGCTCCTTGGTGGGGCGGCTAGGGGTTCGCGGAGGGTTTGCGCCGGGCCGGGGAGGCGGCGGCCGAGGTCCAGGTCCCCGCCTCCAGGGGCGGGGGCGGGGCGTCCCCTGGGTAGAGGACGCGCTCGAGAAACAGCCCGTGGGGGGGCGCGGTGTGGGGCGCCAGGACGCGGCGGTCCTGGCCGAACACGGCCGGCGCCAGGCCGACCGGGAAGGTCCCCCGCCCGACCCCGACCAGGTACCCGGTGAGGCGCCGGACCATCTTCCAGAGGAAGAAGCGCGCGCGGAAGCGCAGCACCAGAAGGGGCCCGGTGCGGGCCAGCTCCACCGGCTCCAGGCTAAGGGAGGTCTCGCGGGGGCGCTGCGGGTCCTCCTCGCTGAAAGCGGAGAAGTCGTGGCGTCCGGTCAAGGCCGCGGCCGCGCGGCGCATGGCCCCCTCGTCCAGGGGATCGCGCACCCACCAGGCCTCCCCCGAGGCGAAGGCGCTGCGGCGCGTCAGGATCTGGTAGCGGTACACGCGCCCGACGGCGTCCCTGCGGGGGTCGAAGTCCGCGGAGGCCGGTGCCACCCGGGTCACGGCGATGTCCGCGGGAAGGGCGTCGTTGAGCGCCAAAACGGGATGGCGCACCCCGCGGCGCATCCCCCGGCTGCGCACGTGGGCCACCTGGTGCAGGGCGTGGACCCCGGCGTCGGTGCGCCCGGCGGCCCCCACCTGGCGCACATCCTCGAAGACGGACCGGCAGGCCGCGGCGAAGGCGTCCGCGATCCCGCGGGCGTTGGACTGGGACTGCCAGCCGCTGTACCGGGTCCCGAGGTATTCCAGGTCCACGCGGTGGTTGGATTCCGCGCGCGCGGGCCGCGCGGGGCGTTCTCGGTTCCTGGGGGCGTGGGTCGGCATGCCCCACGGTACCGCGCGCGGCCTTGGATTGCAATTCACCCGGGGGGCCGGGCTTTCCTTCGCCCGGGGCGGACCGTATAGTGGGTCCCCGGAAACCACCCAGCATCAGGAGCCCATTCGATGGCGAAAGTCGCGGTACTTCCCGGCGACGGCATCGGCCCCGAAATCGTCGAGGCCAGCCTCCCGGTCATTGAGGCGGCGGCCAAGGCCGCCCGGCTCAAGCTCGATTTCGAGCGCGCCCTCGTGGGCGGCGCTGCCTACGACGCGACGGGGCACCCGCTCCCCCCGGCCACGCTGAAGCTGTGCGACGCCTCCGACGCCATCTATTTCGGCAGCGTGGGCGGCCCCAAGTACGACACCATCCCCGACCCCAACCTGCGCCCCGAACGCGGGGCCCTGCTGCCCCTGCGCAAGCGCTACACCCTCTACGCCAACGTCCGCCCCGCGGTGGTCTATCCGGGGCTGGAGCGCCGCTCGCCGGTGAAGGAGGAGATCGTCCGCGGCATGAACCTGCTGGTCGTGCGGGAGCTGGTGGGAGGGGCCTACTTCGGCAAGAAGGCCCTGGCGGCCGCCTCGGCCTACGACGTCATCAGCTACGACCGGGTCCAGATCGAGCGGGTCCTGCGCTTCGCCTTCGAGGTGGCCATGGCCCGCGGGCGCCACCTGACCCTGGTGCACAAGGCCAACGTGCTGCTGACCAGCGTGCTGTGGAAACGGGTTTGGGACCGGGTGCGGGCCCGCTACCCCAAGGTGCGCGTGGACGACTGCTACGTCGACGCCTTCACCATGTACCTCATCTCCCGGCCCCGGGACTACGACGTGGTGGTCACCGAGAACATGATGGGCGACATCCTCACGGACGAGGCCGCGCAGGTCACGGGGAGCATCGGGCTCATCCCCAGCGCCAGCCTCGGGCCCCGCCGCACCCGCCACGGCACCTTCGGCCTGTTCGAGCCCAGCCACGGCTCCGCTCCGGACATCGCGGGGAAGGATTTGGCCAATCCCTTGGCCACCATCCTCTCGGGCGCCCTGATGCTGCGCTACTCCTTCGGGGCTGCCAAGGCCGCGGAGCGCGTCGAGGGGGCGGTGCGCCGGGTCCTGGCCAAGGGGCTGCGCACTCGCGACCTGGCCGGGCCCAAAGGACGGGCCCTGGGGACCCGGGCCATGGCCGCGGCGGTCCTCAAGGAGCTCTAGGTGCGGCCCTCCCGGGCCGCGCTGGCGGCCGTTCTGGCCCTGGGACTGGCCCTCAGCTGGGGTTGCGCAGGGGTCCGCACCCGGTCCGACCGGCGGTTCCGGGCGGTCCCGGTGCCCGCCCGGAACCTGGTGCGCGCGGCGCGCTCCCAGATGGGGGTGCCCTACGCCTACGGCGGGAGCGAACCCCGAACCGGTTTCGACTGCTCGGGCCTGGTGTTCTGGTGCTACCGCCGTTGCGGGGGCCGGGTCCCACGCACGGCCTGGGAGCAATTCCATGTCGGGACGCCGGTGCCGCGCGCCCGCCTGAGGGCCGGGGACCTGGTCTTCTTCGCCACCGCCAGCGGGGGGCACCAGCCTTCGCACGTCGGCATCATGGTCAATCACCGCTGGTTCATCCACGCCCCGGCCGCGGGCCAGTACGTCCGCCTGGACGAGCTGGACAACAACTATTGGCGGCGGACGTACTATGGCGCGCGGCGGGTGGAATAGCCGGGCCGCGGCCGCCCCGCTGGCGGCGGCCCTGCTGGCCCCGGCACCTGGGCGGGCCGACTACTTCGCCCGGAAGCGGGCGCAAGACTGGCGGAGCTTCAACGACCGGGTCTGGCAGGCGGTGTTCGGGGAGCGGGTGGTCGAGGCCGCCCGCCGCCTGCTGGGGAGCCCCTATGTCTGGGGCGGGTCCGACCCCCGGGGTTTCGACTGCTCGGGCTTCACCTGGTACGTGTTCCGCGGCCTGGGCGTGCCCCTGGCGCGCACGGCCCTGGCCCAGTTCGGCCAGGGCGTGGGCATAGACCGGGCCGCCCTGATCCCCGGGGACCTGGTCTTCTTCACGGGCGTGGGCGCGCCCCTGCACGTCGGCATCTACGTCGGCGGAGGGCGATTCCTGCACGCCCCGGGGGCGGGCAAGACCCTGCGCTACGGGAGCCTAAACAGCCCCTACTTCCGCGAC
>DAIDJD010000072.1 GCA_027451505.1 candidate division FCPU426 bacterium | reverse complement strand
CCTGGAAATGGCGGTGCAGTTGGGAGTGTCGGCCGTGCGGTTGGTGGGCTCCGAGCGCACCTTGGCCCGCCCCGGCGAGGGGCCGCTCAAGCCCGAGAGGCTCCATCGCCGGCTCAGGGAAGCCTGCCGCCAATGCCTTCGCTCCGCTGTCCCCGATTTGTGGGAAACCGCGGCCTTCAACGAAGCCTGCGCCCCCGTTTCGGGTTTCGCGGGGGCGGCCCTTTTGATGTTGAGCGAGCGCGGCGGGGCGCGGCCCCCGGCCCTGGCGGCCGGCAGGGTCCGGCTCATGGTGGGGCCTGAAGGCGGGTTCACGGCCGCGGAATTCGCGCGCGCTCAGGCGGCGGGATGGACCCGGGTGAGCCTGGGGCCCTTGACCCTCAAGACCGCCACCGCGGTGGCCGCCGGGCTGGCCGCGCTCGCGGCCTTGGCCGGCTACGCGGGCGCTGGCGCCGCGCAGGAGCCGTCCCGACCATGAAGCCGACCCGTCCCCAGCCGCCCCCGAGCGGGCGAACCCGTTTGGTGGCCATTTTCGGTTGGCCCCTGACGTACACGCTTTCCCCCCGATTCCAGTCCGAGGCGATGCGCCTCCACGGGGTGGACGCGCGCTACCTCGCCCTTCCCGTCGAAGGGACCGCGGACTTTCTGCGCTGCGCCCGCGGACTGATGGCCAGCCCCAATTTTGTCGGCGCCAACATCACCAACCCCCACAAAACCGCAGCCCTGCGTTTGGCCGACCGGCTCAGCCCCGAGGCCAAGGGAGTGGGCGCGGTCAACACGCTCATCCGCCGCGGCCGCCTTTGGGTCGGCCACAACACCGACGCGGTGGGCCTTTCCCGGGCGCTTTCCGGGATCGGAGTCGGCTGGAAGGGCGCCCGGGTCCTCGTGCTGGGGGCCGGGGGCGCGGCCCGGGCGGTGGTGTGGGCCGCGGCCCGAGGCGGCGCCGCCGGGATCAGGGTGCTCGCGCGCCGGCCGGGCCAGGCGCGCGTCGCGGCGCGCGTCGCGGCGCGCGTCGCGGCTTCCCGAGGGGCCGCCGGGCGCCTCCTACCGGGTGCGGTCGCCCGATACAGCCTAGGGGCCTCCCTCGTGGTCAACGCCCTTCCCGGGCCGGACCTGGGACGCGCCTGCGGCGCGGAATTGGCGGTCCTCAAGCGCCCCGCGGCGGCGCTGGCCTTCGACCTCGCCACCGTGCCCGCGACCACCGCGTTCCTGGCTGAGGCCCGGCGTCGGGGTTGGGCCACGGCCAATGGACGGACCATGCTTCTGGAGCAGGGGCGGGAGGCCTTCGCCTGTTGGTTCGGGGTTCGGCCGGGACTGGAGCCTTTGGGTAAGGTTTTAGGTTAGGTTTGAGCAGCCGACTTGACCCGGTGCCCCGCATGGACTACAGTACCGGAATGAGAAAATCCTTTATTTTCCAGGGTTACCGGGCATGATCCAAATTGACGTGCTTCTGCGCCTGATGTTCGAACGCGGAGCTTCTGACATGCACTTGACGGTGGGCCTTCCGCCCATGATCCGTTTGCATGGGGAAATGGAACCCCTGGATTTCGAGAAATTGAAGCCCGATACCGTCCAACAGATCGTCTATTCCGTGCTCACCGACGACCAGAAGGAGAAATTCGAGAA
>DAIDJD010000071.1 GCA_027451505.1 candidate division FCPU426 bacterium | reverse complement strand
GACCGATCCCTCCGGCCTGGGCCCCACGGCCCTTCTGGGGGAGCCCGCCATCGAGCAGGTCTTCATCGCCGCCGGAGCCGAAACCCCCGTTTTTCTATACTTTATGTTCCCTAAAAGGCCCCCTTGAGGGGGCTTTTTTATACCCAGCGCCCCGGGAGGGGCGGGAGGCCTTCGTCCGCGGGGACGGCGCGGGTCCCGAGGAAAGGAACATGCTCGAGCAGCCCCAGCGACACGAGACGACGGGCCCCCGCAACGAGGGCGGCCTGCATCCGTTCGACCCCGGCAGGGACAGTTGCGGCGTGAGCTTCATCGCCGACCTGAAGAACCGCCCCGCGCACCGCATCGTGGAATACGGCCTGACGGCGCTCGAACGCCTGTCCCACCGCGGCGCCTGCGGCTGCGAGGAGAACACCGGCGACGGGGCCGGGGTGCTGACCCAGCTTCCGGAGCGGTTCCTGAGGGCGGCCGCGCGCGCCGCCGGCATCCCCGATCTCCCCGCCCCAGGCCGCTACGCCGTGGGCATGGTGTTCCTGCCCAAGGACGCGGCGCAGCGGGAGGCGGTGAAGGCCGTGTGGACCCGGGTCACCACCGAGGAGGGTCAGGCCCTGCTGGGCTGGCGGCCGGTGCCGACCGATCCCTCCGGCCTGGGCCCCACGGCCCTTCTGGGGGAGCCCGCCATCGAGCAGGTCTTCATCGCCGCCGGAGCCGAAACCCCCGACCAGGACGCCTTCGAGCGCAAACTCTTCCTCATCCGCAGGCGCTGCGACGCCGCCGCGGCCCAGGCCGCGCCCCGCGAGGCCGACAAGGTCTACACCTGCTCCCTGAGCTCGCGCACCATCGTCTACAAGGGCATGCTCACCCCGAACCAGGTGCGCCCCTACTTCGCCGACCTGCGGGACCCGGCCTTCGAGAGCGCGCTGTGCATCAGCCACAGCCGCTTCTCCACCAACACCTTCCCCAGTTGGAAGCTGGCCCACCCCTTCCGCTACCTGGCCCACAACGGGGAGATCAACACCCTGCGCGGGAACATCAACTGGATGCGCGCGCGCGAGGCCCGCTTCCGCAGCGCCCATTTCCCCGGCAAGGACATGGAGCGCCTTCTGCCGATCATCCATGAGGGCTCCTCGGATTCGGCCGCGCTGGACAACGCCGTCGAACTGCTGACCGTGGCGGGGCGTTCCCTGCCCCACGCGCTGATGATGCTGGTCCCCGAGCCCTGGTCGGGCCACGCGACCATGCCCCGGGACCTCAAGGACTTCTACCGCTACCACGCCTGCCTGATGGAGCCCTGGGACGGGCCCGCCGACGTGGTCTTCAGCGACGGACGGGTGATCGGGGCGGTGCTCGACCGCAACGGCCTGCGGCCCAGCCGCATCTGCGTCACCCGGGACGGCTTGGTGGTGCTCGCCAGCGAGACCGGGGTCCTGGACCTGGCCCCTGGGGAGATCGTCTCCAAAGGACGCCTGGAGCCCGGCCGCATGTTCCTGGCGGACCTGGAGGCCGGGCGCATCGTGGACAACGGCGAGCTCAAGGCCCGCATCGCCGGGGAGCGCCCCTACGGATCGTGGTTGGCGTCCAACCTTTTGACCCTGGAGGACCTGCCCGCGGCGCCCCCGGCGCCCGGGCCGGACCACAAAACCCTGCTGGCCCGCCAGATCGCCTTCGGCTACACCCACGAGGACCTCAAGATGGTCCTCGCGCCGATGGCCCTCGACGGAGCCGAGGCCATCGGCAGCATGGGGGACGACACCCCGCTGGCCGTCCTCAGCGAACGGCCCCGGCTGCTGTTCGACTACTTCAAGCAGCTCTTCGCCCAGGTCACCAACCCGCCCCTGGACGCCATCCGCGAGGAATTGGTCACCAGCGTCTTCACGACGCTGGGGCCCGAGGGCGACCTGCTCAACCCGGGCCCGGAAAGCTGCCGCCAGGTGGAGCTCAAAAGCCCGATCCTGGACAACGACCAGTTGGCCCGCTTCCGGCTGGCCGGCGCCAAGGGCTTCCCCTCCGCGGAACTGCCCCTCACCTACGCCGCCGCCGGCGGGGGCGCCGCGCTTGAGCGGGCCCTCGGCGACCTCCTGGGGGCCGCCGAACGGGCGGTCGACGGCGGAGCCGCGGTGCTCATCCTCAGCGACCGGGGGGTCGACGCGGCCCACTGCGCCATCCCGAGCCTGCTGGCCACCGCGGCCGTGCACCACCACCTCATCCGCCGCGGCAAGCGCACCTTGGCCGGGATCATCGTCGAAAGCGGGGAGCCCCGCGAGGTGCACCACTTCGCCCTGCTTCTGGGGTACGGCGCCAACGCCATCAACCCCTACGTCGCCTTCGAGACGATGGACGACCTGCTGCTTCGGGGCCTGCTGCCGGGCGACCGCATGGACCACGCCACGGCGGTGGCGCACTACCTGAAGGCCTGCAACAAGGGCATCGTCAAGGTGATGTCGAAGATGGGCATCAGCACCATCCAGAGCTACCGCGGGGCCCAGATCTTCGAGGCCATAGGCCTGAGCCGGGACCTCATCGACCGCCACTTCACCTGGACCAGCAACCGCCTCGGCGGGATCGGGATTGAGGGCGTCGCCCGCGAGGTCCAGGAGCGCCACGCCCAGGCCTTCCGCGCCGTGACGGCCCGCGAGGCCGACCTGGGCTGGGGCGGCCTCTACAAGTGGCGCCGCGAGGGCGAGGTCCACCTGACGGACCCCGAATTCGTCTCCCGGCTGCAGCACGCGGTGGCCGCGGGGGACTACCGCATGTTCAAGGGCTACACCGCCCGGGTGGACGACCAGCGCGGGCGCCTGGTCACCCTGCGGGGCCTGCTGAGGTTGCGCAAGGGGCTGCGCCCGGCCGTGCCCCTGGCCGAGGTCGAACCGGCCTCCGAAATCGTGAAGCGCTTCACCACCGGGGCCATGAGCTACGGCAGCATCAGCCAGGAGGCCCACGAGACCCTGGCCATCGCCATGAACCGGCTGGGAGGCAAGAGCAACACCGGCGAGGGCGGCGAGGACGAGGCCCGCTTCGAGCCCCTCCCCAACGGGGACTCCAAGCGCTCCGCGATCAAGCAGGTGGCCTCGGGCCGCTTCGGCGTGACCAGCAACTACCTGGTGAACGCCCGCCAGATCCAGATCAAGATGGCCCAGGGAGCCAAGCCCGGGGAGGGCGGCCAGCTCCCGGCGAAGAAGGTCTGGCCCTGGATCGCCAAGACCCGCCACAGCACCCCGTTCGTGGGGCTGATCAGCCCGCCGCCGCACCACGACATCTACAGCATCGAGGACCTGGCCCAGCTCATCCACGACCTGAAGAACGCCAACGACCGGGCGATCGTGTCGGTGAAGCTGGTGGCCGAGGTGGGGGTGGGCACGGTGGCCGCGGGCGTGGCCAAGGCCCACGCCGACCACATCCTCATCTCCGGGCACGACGGCGGCACGGGCGCCAGCCCGCTGTCGAGCATCAAGTACGCCGGCGTGCCCTGGGAACTGGGCCTGGCCGAGGCCCACCAGATCCTGGTGCTCAACGGGCTCAGGGACCGGGTCCGCCTGGAGACCGACGGCCAGTTGCGCACCGGAAGGGACGTGGTCGTGGCGGCGCTCCTGGGCGCCGAGGAGTTCGGCTTCGCCACGGTGGCGCTGGTGACCATGGGCTGCGTGATGATGCGGGTGTGCCACCTGGACACCTGCCCGGTGGGCGTGGCCACCCAGAACCCCGAGCTCCGCAAGAAATTCATCGGCCGGCCCGAATACGTGGTGAACTTCATGACCTTCATCGCCGAGGAGGTCCGCGAGCACATGGCTGAGCTCGGCTTCCGGCGCATCGACGAGATGGTCGGCCACCCCGAATTCCTGGAGCGCGACCCCGCGGTCGGCCACTGGAAGACCCGGGAACTCGACCTGGCGCCCCTGCTGCGCCGCGCCGAGGAGCCCTACGGCGGCGCCCTGGTGAAGGCCCGCGAGCAGGACCATGGGCTGGACAAGGCCCTGGACCGTTCGCTCATCGCCGAGGCCGCCCCGGCCCTGGAGCGCGGCCGCCCGGTCTCCCTTCGGCGGCGCATCGAGAACGTGAACCGCACCGTGGGGACGCTGCTGGGGGCCGAGGTCACCCGGCGCCACGGCGCCGCGGGGCTGCCCGAAGGCACGATCGAGGTCGAGTTCACGGGGTCGGCGGGCCAGAGCTTCGGGGCCTTCGTTCCCCGCGGGGTGACCCTGCGCCTGGTGGGCGACGCCAACGACTACCTGGGCAAGGGGCTCAGCGGCGGCGTGATCGCGGTGCGCCCGGACCCCGGCTCGGCCTTCAAGGCCGAGGACCAGGTCATCGCGGGCAACGTCTGCTTCTACGGGGCGACCTCGGGGGAGGGCTACCTCCGCGGGCGCGCGGGCGAGCGGTTCTGCGTCCGCAACAGCGGCGTCCACGCGGTGGTGGAGGGCATCGGGGACCACGGGTGCGAATACATGACCGGGGGCAGGGTCGTGGTGCTGGGGCCCACCGGGCGCAACTTCGCGGCCGGGATGTCCGGCGGCATCGCCTACGTGTACGACCTGGGCGGCTTCGCCCAACGCTGCAACACCGAGATGGTCGAGATCGAGGCGCCCACGCCCCGGGACCTGGCCCTCGTGCGCGGCATGCTCGAGCGCCATGTGCGCCATACGGGTTCGACGCTGGCCGAGTCGCTGCTGGGCGCCTGGGAGGGGTCCAGCCGGCGGTTCGTGAAGGTCATCCCCAGCGAGTACAAGAAGGCCCTCCAGGCGGCCGAAGAGGAAGCCTCGGAGACCGTGGCCTGACGGCCCACTGACAAGGAGCGGAAACGCGGTGGCAAAAGTCACTGGATTCATGGAGTTCCATAGGGCCAAGGGCGCCCGCCGGCCTCCGGCCGAGCGCGTCCGGGATTGGCGCGAGTACGAATTGCCCCACCCCCCGGACGAGCTCAACCGGCAGGCGGCCCGCTGCATGGACTGCGGCGTGCCCTATTGCTCCCACGGATGCCCCCTGGGCAACATCATCCCGGACTTCAACGACCTGGTGTACCACCACGACTGGGCCGAGGCCTTGGAACGCCTGCACGCGACCAACAACTTCCCCGAATTCACGGGCAGCATCTGCCCGGCGCCCTGCGAGAACAGCTGCACCCTGGCCATGGACCAGTACCAGGAGCCGGTGAGCATCAAGAAGATCGAGCTGGCCATCGTGGAACGCGGCTGGGCCGACGGCCTCATCCGGCCCATGCCCCCGGCCCGCGAGACCGGCAAGTCCGTGGCCGTGGTCGGTTCGGGCCCCGCCGGGCTGGCCTGCGCCCAGCAGTTGCGCCGGGCCGGGCACACGGTCACGGTCTTCGAGCGTGCCGACCGCCCCGGCGGCCTGCTGCGCTACGGCATCCCCCACTTCAAGATGGGCAAGGACCGCCTGCAGAGGCGCATCGCCCAGATGGAGGCGGAGGGGGTGCGCTTCGTGGTCAACGCCGACGCCGGCCGGAACCCCTCCCCGGCGGACCTGCGCCGGCACGACGCCGTCGTGCTGTGCGGGGGGGCCACCCAGGCCCGGGAACTGCCCTTGGAGGGCCGGAACCTGGAGGGGATCCATCCGGCCATGGACTACCTGACCCAGGCCAACCGCGTCCAGGAGGGCGACGCGGTCCCCGGCCAGATCCGCGCCGACGGCAGGCGCGTCGTCGTGCTCGGTGGCGGGGACACCGGGGCCGACTGCGTGGGCACCGCCCACCGCCAAGGCGCGGCGTCCGTGACGAGCCTGGAGATCGTGCCGCGCCCCCCCGACGCGCGGGCCGCCGACAACCCCTGGCCCCAATGGGCCCGCGTCTTCCGCGTCGCCGGGGCCCATGAGGAAGGCGGCGAGCGCCTGTTCGCGGTGTCGACCCGGCGCTTCCTCGGCTCGGCGGGCAGGCTCACCGGGCTGGAGACCGTGCGGGTGCGCTGGGAGGGCGGCAGGCCGGTGGAGGTCCCGGGAACCGAGGCGGTGATCCCCGCGGATCTCTGCCTTCTGGCCCTGGGCTTCACGGGACCCGAGAAAGGGCCCCTTCTGGAGGGCCTCGGGGTGGCGCTCGACGAGCGCGGCAACGTCCGCGCCGATCCCGCGACCCGGATGACCTCGGTGGAGGGCGTCTTCGCCGCCGGGGACATGGCCCGGGGACAGAGCCTGGTCGTCTGGGCCATCAGCGAAGGCCGCAAAGCCGCCCAGGGCGTGGACCGCTGGCTCATGGGCGGCACGACCCTGCCCGCGGCGCTGTAGCCGGATCCGCTTCAAGGGGAGGCCGGGGCCCTTCGAGCCCCTTTCCGTTTCTCGAGGTCCGACGATGCCCGCTTCCCCCGCCAACCCCCGCTCCACGCTGGGGGTGGTCTTCGCCACCGTGAGCATGGACCTGGTGGGGTTCGGCATCATCATCCCCCTGCTGCCCCTCTACGGCCAGGAGCTGGGGGCCAACACCTGGACCCTCCCCCTCCTGGTGGCGGCCTATTCCCTGGCCCAATTCTTCTTCGCCCCGGTGTGGGGCCGGGTCAGCGACCGCCACGGGCGCAGGACCGTGATGCTCGCCTCCACGGCCGGATCCACGGCCTCGTACCTGGGCTTCGCCCTGGCCACTTGGCTGCACAGCCTGCCGCTGCTCATGGCCACCCGCTTCCTCCAGGGGGCCTGCGCCGCCAACATCTCCGCGGCCCAGGCCTGCATCGCCGACGTGACGCCGCCCGAGCGGCGCGCCTCGGGCATGGCCCTCATCGGCATGGCCTTCGGCACCGGCTTCGTGTTCGGCCCGGTGCTGGGCGGCGTGTCCCTGAAATACCTCGGGGAACT
>DAIDJD010000070.1 GCA_027451505.1 candidate division FCPU426 bacterium | reverse complement strand
ACGGGGACGGCAAGATCTTCGTGTTCGAGGCCGAGGAGGTCATGCGCATCCGCACCGGGGAAACGGGCAAAGTGGCCGTCTAAACGGACGGGCGCATCCCTTGGAAAAAATCCGGGCCGGCCCTCCAGGGGGCCGGCCCGGGGCCGTTCAGGCCCGGGAACCTCCGCCGGACCTACATTTTTGTAATACCTAAATCGCCCGGCGCAGGAAAAAGCTGGAAAATTCCGGCCCGCATGCCGCACAATGGTCGACCCCAAGGCGGAACTTCAAGGGCGAAGTCCCGGCGCAACCCAAGACTTCAATGGAGAGGTCGATGATCGACACCGGAAACACCGCGTTCGTCCTGATCTCCGCCGCCATGGTCCTGCTCATGACCCCGGGCCTGGGCCTCTTCTACGGCGGCATGGTCCGCAAAAAGAACGTGCTTAGCACGCTGATGCAGAGCTTCCTCATGCTCGCCGTGGTGAGCGTGCTGTGGGTGGTGGCCGGCTACAGCCTCGCCTTCGCGCCCACGGGCCTGCTGCACAACCTCATCGGCGGCGGGGACTTCCTCATGCTGCGCGGCGTGGGCCCGGCGCCGGACCCCGCCTACGCCCCCGGCATTCCGCACCTGGCCTTCATGGCCTTCCAGATGAAGTTCGCCATCATCACCGTTGCGCTGATCTCGGGGGCCCTGGCCGAACGGGTAAAATTCTCCAGCTTCCTGGCCTTCGCGGCCCTCTGGACCCTGTTCGTCTACTCGCCGGTCTGCCGCTGGGTTTGGGGCCCGCACGGGTTCCTCCACGACATGGGCGCCCTGGACTTCGCCGGAGGCACCGTGGTGCACATCCTCAGCGGCTTCTCGGCGCTCACCGCCGCCATGCTCCTGGGCAAACGCCGGGGCCTGGGCGAGCAGAACATGCTGCCCCACAACACCACCATGGTCATGCTCGGCGCGGGCCTGCTTTGGTTCGGCTGGTTCGGCTTCAACGCCGGAAGCGCGCTGTCCGCAAACGGCCTGGCCGCCTACGCCTTCGTCAACACCAACACCGCGGCCGCCGCGGCCATGCTCAGCTGGATCGGGGTCGAGTGGGCCATGCACGGCAAGCCCACGGCCCTGGGCGCGGCCTCGGGGTGCGTCGCCGGGCTGGTGGCCGTGACCCCGGCCGCCGGCTTCGTCACCCCGGCCTCGGCCCTGCTGATGGGCCTGCTGGTCTCGCCCATCTGCGTGCTCGCCGTGAACCTCAAGAACCGCTTCGGCTACGACGACAGCCTCGACGCCTTCGGGGTGCATGGGGTGGGCGGCACCTTCGGCGCCCTCGCCACGGGCTGGCTAGCCACGCGCGCCGTGAACGCCGCCGGGGCCGACGGTGGCTGGGCCCAGCTCAAGGTTCAGGCGGTCGCCGTGGGCGTCACCGCCGCCTACGCCATCGTGGGGACGACCGTCCTGTTCAAGGCCGTGGACGCCATCCTGGGCTTCCGGGTCAACGGCCGCGACGAGGAGCTGGGACTCGATCTCAGCCAGCACAGCGAGGCGGGCTATGAAATCTGAGAACAAAACTGCCGCGGCCCCCCGCAAGGGCGCGAAGGCCAAGGGCCTCAAGAAGGTCGAGGCCTTCGTGCGTCCCGGGGCCCTCAAAAAAATCATGCTGGCCCTGGCCGAGGCCGACTATCCCGGACTCACCGTGACCGAAGTCCAGGGCCACGGCCGCCAGCGCGGGGTCAAGGAACACTACCGCGACCAGACCACCATGAGCCTGCTGACCAAATTCAAGCTCGAGATCGTGGTCGAGGGCGGCGACGAGGCCCGCCGCATCGTGGACGCGATCGTGAAGGCCGCGCGCACGGGAGAATACGGGGACGGGAAGATCTTCGTGTACGACGTGGAGCGGGCCCTGCGCATCCGCACCGGCGAGCCCGTGGTCTGATCAGGCCCGCCTGAGGTCCGCGTTCTCGGCGCGCGTGCGCCCGTAGTCCCAGACCCGCTCGCCGAGCCCGGCTCCGCCTTGCATGCAGGCGAGCACCGACTCGGCGGCGGACCCGACCTCCAGACCGCGGACGACGATCCCCTCCGGAAGCAGCTGGGCCACCGGCGCGTACCGGCACCACCCCATGCAGCCGGTCTTGGTGATGTACAAGCCGCGCTTGAGACCCGCCCTGGTCCGCTCCTCCTTGAGCGCGTCGGCCAGGGCCTGGGCGTTGCCGTCGCGCGCCTTCAGGAAGGCCCCGCAATCCGCCCCATACGTGCACACCAGCAGCTGCCGCGGACGGTCTCCGTCGAAGTCGTTCTCATCCATGCCTCGCCTCCAAAGGGACCTTCACACGGAGCCCGCGGGCCGCACGGGCCCAAAAAAAGGGGGCCCTGGGCGGGCCCCCTTCCCGCGGCGGCCCCGGGGAAACCCCCGGAACCGATGCGCCGGTCTCAGGAACAGCCGCTCGTGGTGCCGCAGCTGATGCACTTGTGGCAGCTCCCGCTGCGGACCATGATGTCCCCGCATTCCGGGCAGGGGGGCGCGTCACTCTCTACCTGGAAGGCCACCCGGGTCCTGCGAGCGCGCTCCTCAGGGGACGCGGACGCGGCGGCGAAGGCCACCGGCACCCCCTGGGGCGAACGCGACGCCGAGGCGTGGGCCTCGACCGCCGCGGGCGCCTCCCCTTGCTCGGCCTCCTTGGGCAGCACGAACTTCAGCTCCAGCCAGCGGAAGATGTAGTCCAGGATCGACTTGGCCATGGGGATGTTCGGGTTGTTCGTGAAGCCGTTGGGCTCGAAGCGCGTGTGGATGAACTTGCGGCAGAGCACCTCCATGGGCACCCCGTACTGCAACGTGATGCTGGTGAGGGTCGCCACCGCGTCCACCAGGCCGGAGACCGCCGACCCCTCCTTGGCCATGGTCACGAAGATCTCGCCGGGGGTTCCATCCTCGTAGAGGCCCACGGTGAGGTAGCCCTCGTGGCCGGAGATGCTGAACTTGTGGGTGATGGCGTTGCGCTCGTCGGGAAGCCGCCGGCGCGACAGGCGCCCCGCGTCGGCGGCCGAATCCGCGCCCCGGGCCCCGGTGTCCTTGAGCTTGTCGAGGCTGGTGTTCAGGGGCTGGCTGCGCTTGCTCCCGTCCCGGTACACGGCCAGGGCCTTGACCCCCAGCTTCCAGCTCTCGATGTACGCCGTCATCATGTCCTCGACGGTGCACTCGTTGGGCATGTTCACGGTCTTGGAGATCGCGCCGGAGATGAAGGGCTGCACCGCCGCCATCATCTTCAGGTGCCCCATCCAGTGGATGCTGCGCACCCCGTTGGTCGGCTTGAAAGCGCAGTCGAACACGGGCAGGTGCTCGTCCTTCAGGCCCGGGGCCCCCTCGATGGTCTCGTTCTCGTCGATGTAGCCGATGATCTCCTTGGCCTGGTCGGGCGTGTAGCCCAGGCGCTCGAGGGCCTCCGGCACGGTCTGGTTCACGATCTTCAGCATGCCACCGCCCACCAGCTTCTTGTACTTCACCAGGCTGATGTCGGGTTCCACTCCGGTGGTGTCGCAGTCCATCATGAAGCCGATGGTCCCGGTGGGGGCCAGCACCGAGATCTGGGCGTTCTTGTAGCCGTACTGCTGGCCCAAGGCCAGGGCCTCGTCCCACGCCGCGACCGCCTCCTGGTACATCTCCCCGGACAGGTGCTGGCGCTCGATGTCCAGGACCGCGGCGCGGTGCTGCCCCACCACGCGCAGGAAGTCCTCCCGGTTGGCGGCGTACCCGGCGAAGGGCCCGTGGTTGCGGGCGATTCGGGCGCTCATGCGGTAGCTGTGTCCGGACAGAAGGGCCGTGATCGCCGCGGAATAGGCGCGCCCGTCCGGGCTGTCGTAGGCCATGCCGCGGCTCATCAGCAGGGCGCCTAGGTTCGCGTAGCCGATCCCCAGGGGCCTGAAGGCGTGGCTGTTCTTCTCGATGGCGGGGGTGGGGTACCCCGCCTCATCCACGATGATCTCCTGCGCCAGGATCACGATCTCGCAGGCGTGGCGGAAGGCGTCCAGGTCGAACTCCCGGTCGGACGACCTCCGGAACTTCATCAGGTTCAGGCTGGCCAGGTTGCAGGCCGAATCGTCCAGGAACATGTACTCGCTGCACGGGTTGCTCGCGTTGATGCGGTCCGTGCGCGGGCAGGTGTGCCAGTGGTTGACCGTGGTGTCGAACTGGATCCCCGGGTCGCCGCAGATCCAGGCGCTCTCGGCCATCATGCGCATGAGGTCGCGCGCCCGGAGCGTGTCCATCACCCTGCCGTCGACCACGGCGCGGGTCTTCCATTCGCGGTCGTCGATGACCGCGCGCATGAATTCGTCGGTGACGCGCACCGAATTGTTGCTGTTCTGGAAGAACACGCTGCCATAGGCCTCGCCGGTGAAGCTGCCGTCGTACCCGGCGTCGATGAGGGCCCAGGCCTTCTTCTCCTCAAGCTCCTTGCAGCGGATGAACTCGACGATGTCGGGATGCTCGGCGTTGAGGATGACCATCTTCGCCGCGCGGCGGGTCTTGCCGCCGGACTTGATGACCCCGGCGAAGGCGTCGAAGCCCTTCATGAAGCTCACGGGACCCGAAGCCACGCCCCCGCCGGCGAGATTCTCGCGGCTGCTGCGCAGCGGGCTGAGGTTGGTGCCCGTGCCCGAGCCGTGCTTGAAGAGCATCCCCTCGGTCTTGGCCAGGCCCAGGATGCTGGCCATGTTGTCCTGGACGCTGTTGATGAAGCAGGCCGAACACTGGGGCTTGGCCTCGATGCCGACGTTGAACCAGACCGGGCTGTTGAAGGCCGCGTGCTGGTGGAGCAGGATGTAGGTGAGCTCGTCGCGGAAGGCCGCGCGGTCCTCCTCCGCGGCGAAGTAGCCGCCGCGCCAGCCCCACGCGGTGAAGGTGTCCGCGACCCGGGAGATCAGCTGGCGCACGCTGGTCTCGCGCTCGGGCGATCCCGGCTTGCCCCTGAAGTACTTGCTCACCACGACGTTGGTCGCCAAAAGCGACCAGGAGCTGGGGATCTCGCAGTCCTTCTGCTCGAAGACCACCTTGCCGTTCTCGTTGGTGATCGCCGCCGTGCGCTTTTCCCAGGTGGTGGTGTCCCACACGGACACCCCGGGCTTGGTGTAGTGGCGCGCGATCTTCAACCCTGGCTTGTCCCCGCGGGGGGCGTCGATCGCTTCCTTAGGGTCCAGTGCGGCGGCCTTGCTGCTCATGCGCTCATGCTCCCAAGTGCTCACGGAGGGTTCCTGCTCCGAACCGAGGGGTCCAGGGACGGCAGTGCCCTGGCGGTTCCGATGGCTCCGTTTGGCCGATGCTCGGGTGGCCTGCCCCGTCCAGCAGTTCAAAAAGTGCGTTGGGTCGTGATGATGAAGCGTTCTACCCGGAGGGTCGTCCCTGTGGAGCACGGTCTTGCGCCGTGCGAGGCGCCAAGGAACCGGATCGGTCCTGGCGCCCATGGCAGGACAAGGGACTCTAGATTTAGTGCGGGTGGAACTATACTCCACAAGATATAGTACGTCAAATCAAAACCTCGTTGGAAATCCAAAAAGAAAAAAAAAACAAAATACCTTAATAAACAAGCATAAAAAAGTTTCACTATACGAAATATTGTTTAAACAACATGTTGCTTAAAGTGTTACATGAACCCTCGCTAGCCCTTGGGAGGCTCCCTTCCAACCGCTTATTTTGTCCACCCAAGCGCGCTCACTTGCCTATGCAGAACCTCTTAAAAATCTCCTCAACCACCTCGGCCCGGGTCGTGGACCCCACCAGGGATCCCAAAGCATCCAAGCCGGCCCTAAGATCCACGGCCAACAATTCAGGCGGGGCGCCCGAACCAAAGGCTTCCAGGGCTCCCCGCAGCGCCTCCAGGGCCTCCCTGGCCGCCGCCTCGTGCCGCGCCGATGTCAACAGGACCTCGCCGGACCAAGCCCGTCCCTTCTCGCCCAAGCACACGGACACCAAGCGCGCCCGGACCTCGGCGACACCCTGGCCCGTCCGCGCGCTCGCCTCCAGGTACCCTGCGGCCACCGCGCCCGCCCAAGGATCGCCCCACTCCGTGGCCAGGGTCCCGGCGAGGCCGGAGGCATCCCAAGCCCCGACGAGATCGGCCTTGTTGGCGACGAACAGGACCTCCCTGGGCAACGGACCCAGGGCGCGCAGGGCGCCCAAGGGCAGGGGGCGGGAACGGTCCAGCACCACCACCACGGCATCGGCCGCGCGGGCCAGATCCAAGGCGCGGCGCGCCCCTTCGCGCTCCACCTCATCGGCCTCGGCTGCGGGGCGAAGTCCGGCCGTATCGCAAAGGCCCACGGCAAGGCCCTCGAATTCCACCCGCGCCTCCAGCCAGTCGCGCGTCGTCCCCGGGGACGCCGCCACGATGGCACGCTCCTCGCCGCAGAGCGCGTTGAGCAGGCTGCTCTTCCCGGAATTCGGCGCCCCGCACAGGGCCACGCGAACGCCGCGCGAGGCGGCACGCCCGAAGCGCGCGGTGGAAAGAAGCCCCTCCAGGGACGCCACGCACCCTCCCAGGCGCCGCCTGAAGGACTCCGGGGAGGGCAGTTGGCCCTCCTCCTCGGGGAAGTCGCAGGCCGCCTCCGCCTCCGCCAGCAGGGCCACCACCGACCCGCGCAGCGCGCCCACCGCCGAACCCAGGCCTCCGGCGAGCTGCAGCGCGGCGGCCTCCCGGGCCAGCTCGGAATCGGCGTGGATCAGGTCCGCGACCGCCTCGGCCCGGGTAAGGTCCAGCTTGCCGTTGAGAAAGGCCCGGCGGGTGAACTCCCCGGGGCCGGCCGGGCGCAGATCCATCCCGCGGCGGCGGGCCGACTCCAGCAGCGCCGATTGGATCCCGGCCAAATGGAAGGAACCGCCATGGGCGTGGACCTCCACGACATCCTCGCCGGTGAAGCTGTGCGGCGCCGGGAAGCGCACCGCCAGCACCTCGTCCAAAAAGCCCCCGCCATCGCGGTGCAGCCTACCCAAGCCCAGGCGCCGGGGCGGCGCCGAAGCCAAGCTGGGGCCTCCGCCCACCGGAACGAAAAGGGCGTCCACCGCCGCGACGGCCGAGGGGCCGCTCAGGCGAAGGACGCCCACTCCCGAGGCGCCGGGGGCCGTGGCCACGGCGACGATGGTCCCGCCGACGGCCTCCGCCGCGTTCACGCGCGCTTCTGGATCACCAACTTCTTGGTTCCGCCCTGCCCTACGCTGAAGCTCTCGACCCCCGGCAGGCCCTTCAACGCGAGGTGCACCACGCGGCGCTCAGCTTAGCTCAAGGGCCCCATGGAGGCCTGAACGCCGTCCTCGGCGACCTGGGCGGCGAGGGCCAGGGCCTTCTCCACGAGCTTGCGCTCCTGACGGCCGCGGTAGTCGGCCACGTCCACGACCACGAACAGGGAAGCGTCCCCCTCGCGCCGCCCCATGAACTCGTTGATGAGCGTCTGGAGCGCGTCCACGGTCTGACCACGGCGGCCGATGAGCAGGTTCTCATGCAGGGGACTGCGCACGTTCAGCACGACGTTGCCCGAACGCTCCAAGGCCTCGACCTCCCCGGGCGCACCCATCACCTCCAGCAGGCGACGAAGGTCCTCCGCGGCGCGGGCGGCCTGGTCGGGACCCGGCGGGGTGCGCGTGGGAGGCTGGGCCGCGGCCTCGGAGGGGCGCTCCTGGCGCGGCGGGCCCGCCGGACCCGCCGGCCGGGCCATGCCCGTCTCCGGCCGCGCCGCGGCCGAAGGGGAGCCGGCCGGGGGCAGGGGAACGCCCGGTCGGGCGACCCGAACCCTCACCCTGAGGGCTCCGGGCGCGGACAACACCTGCACCTGCGCGTCCTTCGGGTCGATGCCCAGAACCCGGGCCGCGGAAAACACCGCCTCCTCGACCGAAGGGCCCTCCTTTTCGACGAAATCTGCCACGATCGCCTCCAAAGCTGGGCCCTTGGGCCTCAATCCTTGACCACGCGGTTCACGACCACCTGTTGGACCACACCCACCAGGTTGCTGGCGGTCCAATACAGCAGCAGGCCCACCGGCCACTTGTAGAACAGCGCCATCACCATGAACATGCCCGGCATCAGCCAAAGCATCATCTTCTGCATCTGCACCTGCTCATCGCTGGCCGCGGCGGCCGTCGGAGTGAGCTTCTGCTGGACGAACATACTGATGCCCATGGCCACCGGGAAAATGTAGGTGGGGTCCCCGGCCGAGAGGTCGGTCCAACGCCACAGGAAACCCGCCCCGCGCAGCTCATAGGCCGACGCCAGCGTGTCGTAGAGAGCGAAAAAGACGGGGATCTGGATGAGCATCGGCAGGCAGCCCCCCAGCGGGTTGACCCCGAACTCCTTGTAAAGCTTCATCGTCTCTTCGTTGAGCTTCTGCGGATTGTCCTTGTAGGTCTTCTTGAGGGTCTCCAGGCGCGGCTTCAGCACCGCCTGCTTGCGCTGCATGTGTCGCATGCTGACCATGCTCTTCATGCTGGGATAAAAGAGGGCCCCGCGGATCAGCAGCGTCAGGAGGATGATCGCCACGCCCCAGTTTCCCGTGAGGGCGTAGAACCCCTTGAGGATGTACAGAAGCCAGACGCACAAGGGGTTGATCCAGCTAAAAAAGGACCAAGTCTGGAATTGAAGCACGGCCTGGAAGTTTTCCCCCACCGACTTCAGCAGTGTGTAATCCTGGGGGCCGGCCCACAAACTCGCCTTGAGGGTCCGGGACGCCCCCGGGGCCAACGCCAGCCCCGCAGCCTGCAACGACACTGCGAGATGCTCGGAACCCAAACGGTCCACCCCGGCGCTGGTCCACGGCGAGCCCTGACCCGGGAACAACGCCACCGTGAAATAGTGGTTCTTCAGCGCCACCCAGCGCGGCGCCGCGTAGGCGGTGGAGCCGGAATCCCGCGAGGCGTTGACCCGCTCCACGCTGCCGTCGAGCTGCACCACCGCCCCGCGCACGAGGCGCCCCCCGATCCCGCCGCCGTCCCCGCCCAGGTCGGGTCCCCAGGTCAGCACGAGGGGGGAGGAAAGCTCCACGGCCCGGGACCCCGAGTTGCGGACCTCCACGTCCACCCCGATCCCGCGACCGTGGTCGTCGAAGCTGAAGGTCTTCACGACACTCAGGCCCCCGTAAGGGAGCATCGCAGAGAAGCGCACCACGGTCCCGCCGGGCGTCCTCTCCGGGCTGGGCGTCAACAGGGTCCACAGGCCCGTGTCCAGGTCCGTACCCGCCAAAGACAGGGTCCCGTAAAGGGGATCATCCGCCGGGGTCACCAAGTTCAAGCCCTGGTCCCGCGTGCCCCCGGACATGCTGCTCACGCCCTTGAGCCTGAGCGCCACGAACCGCGCCCCCCGGTTGCTGAGCACGGCGTCGTAAAAGTCGTTGGAAACGCGCACGATATGTTCCGTCTTCGGCCGCGCGGCTCGGGCGGCCGGGGCGGCCGTGGGGGCGGCGGACAAGACGACCGGATGCGCGGGGGAGGCCGCCGCGGCGGACGAGGACGCCGCCGCCACGGGAGCGGGGAGCGGGGCGATGCGGTCGACCAGCCGGTACCAGAGGAACAAGGCCGCCACGGACGCGGCCACGAACACGAGCATGTTGCGGTTCATGGATGACCTTTCTTGGACTGTCCCGGGCCGCGGGAGGGACAGGGATCCCAACCGGACCCGCCCCAAGGCTGGCAGCGGGCCAGACGGCCCAGGGACAAAAGCAAGCCCCGCGCCAAGCCGTGGGTCCGGAACGCGTCGGCGGCATAGACCGAACAGGTGGGTTCGAAGCGGCAAGCCCCGGGAAGCGCCGGGGAAAGTCTTTTGTGCCAGAACAGGAGCAGGTCCGAAACCAGGACCGGCGGGCGCCTCATGGCCGGATTTTGGGGGCGACCCGCGCCCGTTCGGCGAGGGAGAACAGGAGCTCACGCAAGGACGGGAAGGTCAACAAACCGGCTTCTTTGCGGGGGATGACCACGAGTTCGCAACCCGGGACCAGGCGGTCCTGGGAGGTCCGGAAGATCTCACGGATCCTGCGCTTCAGAAGGTTCCGTTCGACCGAGTTGCCGACTTTGCGGGACACCGACAGGCCCAGGCGCGCCGGCGCACGCCGGCCTTCGCGGTCCGAACGCGTCCTTACGGCGAGCGTCAACTCAGGCGCGCTCTGGCGCCGACCCTGCCGGAATACCCGATGGAAGTCCGCCGCGCTCAAAAGCCTCCGGGACTTACCGAAACACCCCGTCCCCACGCGCGGCGCCCCCTCCCGTGCGGGGGCCCCCACGCTCAGTAGTCCGTCTTGAGCCGATGGCGGCCCTTCGAACGGCGGCGCCTCAGCACCGCCCGGCCAGCCGGGGTGGCCATGCGGGCTCGGAAGCCGTGCTTTTTGGTGGCGCGCCGATTGTGGGGCTGGTACGTTCGCTTAGGCATGCGTTTCTCCGGACGAAATTCTGGGTCTAGCCTTGGTTCCTCTCGGTCAAAAAGTCCCCGCATTCCGCGCGAAGACATGACCCCCAAAAGCCCGAAATTGTAGGTCCAAGGGTGAACAAGGGTCAAGTCCAATGTGGGATGCGTCTTGAAAAATCTCTGCATTCAGGCCATAATCCTGGACTACTACATTCCCCACACCCCCCCACGAGGGCCCTGTGAATTTGTGGAAAAATCTGTGAATAACACAAAGCTCCAGGACCAGCGTCCGTGAACGAACGAACCGCAGCCATGCCTTGGGCCCAACTCCAGGCCAAGTTGAGTCTGCGCTTTTCGGATTCCGAGTTCGAAACCTACTTCCGCAGCTCCAAAGTAACGCGCTGGGAAAACCACACCCTGGAGCTCGAGGCCGCCGATCCCTTTCGAAGGGATTGGATGAGTCAGCACAAGGCCCGCATCACGGAAATCCTCCAGGAGGCCAGCGGGGATTCCCGGCTCGTCGTGTCGTTCCGGGCGCCTGAACGCGAGGAGGGAGACGGACGGCTCATGGTGGCCGAACACGTGGCCATGGCGCTCCCCATCGAGGAGAGGGTCACCCCCCTGAACCCGGCCTTCACCTTCACCAATTTCATCGTCGGACCGAACAACCGATTCGCCCAGGCCGCCTGCCGTTCGGTGGCCGAGCATCCGAGCAAATCCTACAATCCCCTCGTGCTCTACGGCGGGGTCGGCCTCGGGAAGACCCACCTACTCCACGCCATCGGAAACCTCGCCGTCGCGCACCAAGCGGGGCTCAAGGTCCTTTACATCAGCTCCGAAAACTTCATGAACGAGATGATCTCCGTCCTTCGAAGCGGCGGGGACATGCGCCTGTTCCGGGACAAATTCCGGAACACGGACATCCTTCTCATCGACGACATCCAGTTCCTCGCCGGAAAGGAGAGCACGCAGGAGGAATTCTTCCACACCTTCAACGACCTGCACAGCCACGGCAAGCAGATCGTCGCCACCAGCGACATACCGCCGCGGGAAATCAACCTGGACGAACGACTGCGCAACCGCTTCGAATGGGGGCTGGTGGCCGACATCAGCCGTCCAGACTACGAGACCCGGCTGGCCATCCTACGGGGCAAGGCACGGGAGGAACGCAGGGGCGTCCCGGACGGGGTTCTCGAATTCCTGGCGCAAACCTTCACCCACAACGTGCGCGAATTAGAGGGTTCCCTCGTCAAAATACTTGCTTTAAGCTCGATTTTGGACAGGGAAATCAACCTGGACCTTGCCAAAGAGGCCCTACGGGACGCGCTCAAAGCCCAGGCGCGGCCGGTGAGCATCGAATCCATCCAGGAAGCCGTCACCAACCGTTTCGGCCTCAAACTCTCGGACATGAAGGCCCGCAAACGAACCGATGCGGTCGCCTATCCCCGACAGATCGCCATGTACCTCAGCCGGGAACTCACGCCCGCCAGCCTGCCGGAGATAGGGGCGGCCTTCGGGGGCAGGGACCACACCACCGTGATCCACGCTATCAACAAGGTGGAGCAAAAGATGAAGCAGGACACGGACCTGGCCGCGGTCATCGAGAAGCTGATCCAACAGGTCAAGGGAGTGGCTTGAAACGCCTCGGCAAGTCTGCAACCGGTGCACAAACGGTGCCTCCAGGGAGCTGCCAAGACTCAAAACGGCCGCTTCCAGGACTTCCACGCCGGGGATGTGCGCCGCTGTCGACCCCCTTTGGGACCCATGCACAGGGATTCGACACGAAAAATGGGGATCCTCCATGGATCCTTCGCTCTTATCCACGAATCCCCAGCCCCTAAGACTATTTCTACTGGATTATTAAATCATACAACCTTAAATAGAAGCACCCGCCGCCGGAGGAACTTCCATGAAGATCGTCAGCACCAAGGCCGACCTTTCCCGGGTCATCGCGCTCGCCTTGGGGGCCGTAAGCACCAAGAACGTCATGCCCGTCCTCACGAACCTGCTGATCGAGGCCCGGGACCATTCACTGACCGTCACCGGAACCGATTTGGAGTTGGGGGTACGCGCGAAAATCTCCGCTGAGGTGGTCCAGCCGGGTTCCACAGCCCTGCCGGCGAAAAAACTCTCCGAACTCGTCCGCACCTTCGAGGAAGGCGATGTCGAACTCAGCGTCAAGGACGGCGTCAAGGCTGAGATCCGCAGCGGAAGGGCCACCATCAAACTCACCGGAGCGCAGCCCGAGGACTACCCGGCGTTTCCCACCTTACGGAAGGAACGCAGCATCAAAATACCGTCCGAAACCCTTTTGGCCATGATCCGGCGTTGCGCCTTTTCCGTGTCCCAAGACGAAACCCGCTACATCCTCCAGGGGGCCCTTCTTCAGGGGGACCCGACCAAGATCCGCATGGTCACGACGGATGGCCATCGTCTCAGTATGGTCGAAAAGGATGCGACCGCGGGCCAGGAGGCCGTCTCTTGCGTCATCCCGGCGAAAGCCCTGCAGGAACTCACCAGGATCCTGGAACCCAAAGAGGACGCCGCCACCCTGTACGTCACCGAAAACCAGCTTTTCGTGGAATGGGGGGATCTGGCGATCTTCAGCCGCCTGCTGGATGGACAGTTCCCGAACTACGACCAAGTGATCCCCAAAAAAAACGAGCATAAGCTGGTGGCCGAAACGGCCCCCCTCATCGCCGTGCTCAACCGCATGAGCCCTCTGGCCGCGGACAAGGGCAACAGCGTGAAGTTCCTGGTCAATGAGGACGGCCTGCAGGTCAGCGCGGCGACCGCCGAAATCGGCGAAGCAAGCGAGTCCGTGGACGTCGACTACTCGGGCCCGTCCATGACCCTGGCGTTCAACGCCAGGTACCTCTTGGAGGCCCTCAAGGCCCTGGGCAGCGAACGCGTCGAAATCCGCCTCAACACGGCCCTCAGTCCGGCCCTGCTCACTCCGCTGGGTTCGGACGACGGCGGCCGCTACGTGATCATGCCGATGCGGGCCTGACGTCGCGGGCCGCCGGCGCCCCCAAGCCGGCCCCGACCATCCCCGAACCTAAGGACCGAACCGCATGAGCCCCAAGAACAACGAGACCGCCCGCCCCGCCGGAGGGGCCGTCCAGGCCGTCAACATCGAGGAGGAGATGAAGTCCTCCTACATCGATTACGCCATGAGCGTGATCGTCGGCCGGGCGCTGCCCGACGTGCGCGACGGCTTCAAGCCGGTGCATCGACGCGTGCTCTACGCCATGTGGGAGATGGGTCTCGAACACAACAAGCCGTACCGCAAAAGCGCCAAGATCGTCGGCGAGGTCATGGGCAATTACCACCCCCACGGAGACGCCTCGATCTACGACACCATGGTGCGCATGGCCCAGGAATGGAACCTGCGCTACCCCCTCGTCGACGGGCAAGGGAACTTCGGGAGCGTGGACGGGGATCCCCCCGCCGCGATGCGCTACACCGAGGCGCGCCTGAGCCGGGTCAGCCAGGAGGTCCTCTCCGACATCGAGAAGGACACGGTGGAGTTCGGCCCCAACTACGACGAGAGCCGCGAGGAGCCCCTGGTGCTCCCGGTCCGCATCCCGAACCTGCTCGTCAACGGCAGCGCCGGGATCGCCGTGGGGATGGCCACCAACATACCGCCCCACAACCTTTCCGAGGTCGTCGACGCCTTGTGCGCCCTCATCGACGACCCTGGGGTCGGGATCGACGCGTTGATGAAGATCGTGCGCGGTCCGGATTTCCCCACGGCCGGGTACATCCTGGGCAAGGATGGGATCCGCGACGCCTACCGGACCGGCCGCGGATCGCTGACGCTGCAGGCCAAGGCCGAGGTCGAGGAGGACAAGCGCGAGCGCCAGCGCATCGTCGTCACGCAACTGCCGTACCAGGTGAACAAGGCCGCCCTGATCGAGACGATCGCGGGGATGGTCCGGGACAAGAAGCTCGACGGCATACGGGATCTGCGCGACGAGAGCGACCGCGACGGCATGCGCATCGTCATCGAACTCCACGCGAACGCGGTCGCCCAGGTCGTGCTCAACCAACTCTACAAGCACACCAACCTGCGCACGACCTTCGGCGTCATCCTGCTGGCCCTGGTCCAGAACCAGCCCCGCGTCCTCAACCTCAAGGGCCTGCTGCACTACTTCATCGAGCACCGGCGCGACGTGGTCCTGCGGCGCACCCGTTTCGACCTGGCCAAGGCCGAGCGTCGGGCCCACATCCTCGAGGGCTACAAGATCGCCCTGGCCAACCTGGACAAGGTGATCGCGCTCATCCGGCGCTCGCGCAACACGGAGGACGCGCGCGAAGGGCTGATGAAGGCCTTCAAGCTGACCGAGATCCAGGCCAACGCCATCCTGGAGCTCCGCCTTCAGCAGCTCACCAACCTGGAACAGCAGAAGATCGAGGAGGAGTACCTGGGGCTCATCAAGCTCATCGAGCAGTTGAAGGGCCTCCTGGCCAGCGAACGCAAACTGATGGCCAACATCAAGGACGAACTGCTCAAGGTGAAGGCGGAGCACGGCGACCCCCGGCGCACCCAGATCGTCGCCAAGGCCGGCGAGATGGCGATCGAGGACTTGGTGGCCGAGGAGGACGTGGTCGTCACCTTCAGCCACGCCGGCTACGTCAAGCGGGTGCCCGCGAGCGCCTACAAGGCCCAAAAGCGCGGGGGCAAGGGAGTCGCCGCCATGGGCACGCGGGAGGAGGACTTCGTCGAGCGCCTCTTCGTGGCCAGCACCCATGACACCCTCCTGGTGTTCACGAACCTGGGCAAGGTGTACTGGAAGCGCGTCTTCGAGATCCCGGAGGCCAGCCGGGCGGCCAAGGGCAAGCACCTCTCCAGCCTGTTGCCGATAAAACAGGAAACCATCGCCGCGGTCTTCGCGTTGAAGGACTTCAGCGAGAAGACGAGCCTGGTCATGATCACCAAGGAAGGTTTGGTCAAGAAGACGGCGCTGCAGGAATACTCCAACCCCCGCAGCGCCGGGATCATCGCCATCACCCTCACCAAGGGCGACGAGCTCATCGGGGTCCAGATGGGCACCGACGAGCAGGATCTCCTGTTGGCCACGCACGAGGGCATGTGCATCCGCTTCCCCCTCAAGGAAGTGCGCGAGATCGGGAGGACCGGGCAGGGCGTCAAGGGGATCACCCTGGAGAAGGACGACCGCGTGGTCGACATGGAGGTCGTCAAGGACGCCAAGGCGAGCCTCCTGACCATCTGCGAGAGCGGTTACGGCAAGCGTTCCGAGCTCACGGAGTACCGGGTCCAGGGACGCTCCGGCAAGGGGCTCATCAACGTCAAGGTCACCGATAAGACCGGCAAGGTCGTGGGGGTCAAACCCGTCACCGACGAGGATGAGCTCATGTTGATCACCGGCAGCGGCACGATGCTGCGCATGAAGGTCAGCGATGTCCACACCACCGGCCGCAACACCCAGGGCGTCCGGGTGATCAAGGTCGGAGGAGGCGACCGGGTGGTCGCCGTCGCCAAGCTCGCCTCCGGCGAGGAGGAGTCCGAAGCATGAAAGCCAACGGGATCCGCCGCGCCGCCGCCGCCGCCAGCGCCGTGGCCGTGTTCGCCTGCCTGGGCGCGGCCTTGCTTCTCAGCGGCCAGAGGGACGGAGCCGCGGTCCGCGAACTCGGCAAAACCCTTGAGGATCGGCGTTCCGCCGACGCCCGGGAGCGCCTGGCCAGGGCGGTGGAGGAGGCTCTGGGGCCGCAGGCGCGCATGGCCGACGGGAGGCGCGGGACCGCCTTGTTGTCGGTGGCCCGCACCGCCGAGGATCCCCGCCTGGTCGCGTGGATCTCCGGGCGTCCGCCTAGGAACCCGCGCGGACTCCTGGAGGCGATCTGCGCGGACCGGGGATGGGTTTCGGTCCTGGTGGCCGACCGCCGCGGCCGGGTGCTCGGCTCCTGGCCCGGGAAGTCCGCGGGTTCCTTGGCCGGGGATCCCTACTTCCGCGCGCTGAGCGCGCCGGGCATGGGCCCCGGCTTGGTCCGACACGGCTACGAACGGCTCGCGCGCCCGTCCCGCGCCGGCGGCGCATTCCGGATGGTCGCCGCCTGCGGCGTGGCCGATGCCAAGGGAGCCTTCGGGGGCCTGCTGGAGGTCCGTTTGGACGCGCGCGCCGTCCTGTTCGGTGGCCGCGCCGCGCCCATGGAGTCCGTGGTCCGGTCCTTCCCGGGTTCGGAGTTCGCCTACGCCACCGGGGACGGTCGCGAACTTTTCGACAGTTCCGGGACCCCCGGTCTGGGCCGGATCGCCGGCTGGACCGGCTTGGCTTCCAGG
>DAIDJD010000069.1 GCA_027451505.1 candidate division FCPU426 bacterium | reverse complement strand
AGCCGGTCAAATACAGCACGGCCAGGGAGCCGGCCAGCACCGCGGTGACGTTGAAGATGATGATCAGGGCGATGGGCAGGGACTCGAAGCTGCCCGCCAGCAGCAGGATGATGACGACCACCGCGAAGCCCAGGCCCACGGCGAGGCCGTTGACCATCTCGCCCAGGGTCTTGACCTGGCCGCGCACCAGCAGGATGGTACCGCGCGGCAGGGTGGCCCGGATGGGCGCCAGGGCCTTGAGGATCTCGGCGGAGGCGTGGCCCAGGTCGATGCCGCTGATGTTCGCCGTCACCGAGGACAGGCGCTGCATGTTGAGGCGGTCGTACTCCGCCACCTCGGCCCCGCGGGTCACCGAGGCGAAGTCGTGCAGCGGAAGGGCGCCCCCGTTGATGGTCACGGGGACGTTCCTCAGGCCCCGCACCGTGGTGACGTCGGTCTCGGGCACCTCCACCTGGACGATGTAGCTGGCCCCGGTGGCCGGGTCGGTCCAGTAGTTTGGCCGGACGAACTGGCTGGAGGCCGTCACCGCGATGATGGACTTGCCGATGTCGGCGATGGTCGCCCCGGCGATGCCCGCGGTCTTGCGGTTCACGTTCACGTTGACGGTGGGGTAGCGGAAGGGCTGGCCGAACTCCACGTCGCGCAGGCCCTTGAGCCCCTTGAGGGCCTCGCGCGCCCGCTCGGCCACCGCCCGGTCCTGGTTGATGTCGCGCCCGGCGATGGCGATCTCCACGGGCGTGGGGGTTCCGGCGTTGAGCACCTTGTCGACCAAGCCGCTGGCCTCGAACCCGATCTTGAGGTCCGGCAGTTCGCTCTTGAAGCGCTTGCGCAGGCGCTCCTGCAGGTCAAAGGTCGAAATGCCGCAGTCCTTGCGCAGCTCCACCTGGAGGATGGCCTCCTGGGGCCCCGAGGACCAAAGGTACACGGCGTTCATCGCGTAGTCCGGAGGGGGCGTCCCCACGAAGCCCAGGCTGGCCGACACGTTGCCGGGCCCGGCCTCGTTCTTGATGATGCCCAGGACCTTGAGCAAGTCCTGTTCGGTCACCTCGATGCGCGTGCCGGTGGGCGCCCGCATGCGCAACTGCAACTCGCCGCTGTCCGTGGTGGGGAAGATCTCGCGGCCTATGCTGCCGCCGATGAGCACCACCAGGCCGCCGGCCAGGAGGGTGTAGCCGATCAGCACCGGCCAGCGGCGCCGGTAGATCCACTGAAGGATGCGTCCGTGGATGATCCTGAGGCGTTCCATGAGGCCGGCCTTGGGGTGGCTCCCGTGGGCCTCCTTGGCGCCGTGGCGGCCCTCGGGCAGCAGCCAGGTGGAGAGCACCGGCACGATGGTCATGGAGAACAGGAAGGCCGCCAGGACCGAAAAGCCCACGGCCAGGGTGAGGGGGATGAACAGCGACTGGGCCATGCCGACCATGAAGAAGGCCGGGATGAACACCGCCAGGATGCACAGCAAGGTCAGCAGGTTGGGCCCGAAAATCTCGCTGGCGGCCTCCAGGCAGGATTTGGCCAGGCTCGAGCCCCGGTCCAGGTGGACATGGATGTTCTCGATGGTCACCGTGCTCTGGTCGACCAGGATTCCGATGGCCAGGGCCAGTCCGCCCAGCGTCATGATGTTGACGGTCTGGTGGGCCAAGCGCAGGCCCACGATGGCGCCCAGCAGCGACAGCGGGATGTTCGCCACCACGATGACCGAACTGCGCCAGTCCTGCAGGAACAGCAGCACCATCAGGCCGGTCAGAAGGGCCCCGATGAGGCCCTCGGAGGCCAGGGAACGGATGGAGTTGATGACGTAGCCCGACTGGTCGAAGGCGTAGCTGACCTTGATGTCCGGGGGCAGCACGCTCTGGAAGCGCGGCAGGGCCGCCTTGACCTCCTTGACCACCGTGAGCGTGGAGGCGTCGGAGTGCTTGGTCACGGGGATGTAGAGGGTGCGGCGGCCGTCCAACTCCGCGTACCCGGTCTGGATGTCCGTGGAGTCCTCCACCTTGCCCACGTCCTTGATGAAGACCGTGGGGGAGGTGCCCACCCGGACGGGGATGTTCTCCAACTCCTGGATGTTGGTCACCACCGCGTTGATGGGGATGATGGGATAGAAATTACCCATGTCCAGGTTGCCGGCCTGCTCGACGTGGTTGCCCTTGGCCAGGGCCTGCACCACCTGCCGCGGGGACAGGTCGTACTTGCGCAGTTTGGCCGGGTCGACGTCGATGACGATGGTGCGGGGGCTGGACCCGAAGGGAGGCGGCGCCGAGATGCCCGGCAAGGTGGCGAAGAGCGGCCGCACCTCGTTCATGGCGTAGTCCTGGATCACGCCCAGGGGCCGGGTGGTGCTCGAGAAGATCAGGTCCCCGACGGGAAGGTCCCCGGAGTCGAATCGCAGGATGAACGGCGGCAGCGTGCCCGGGGGCATCATTTTGCGGGCGCGGCTGGCGTAGGTCACCACCTGGGCCATGGCCGCGGCCATGTCGGTCCCGGGCTGGAAGCTCAGCTTGATGAGGCACAGGGAGTCGATGTTCTGCGACTCCATGTTCTTGATGCCGTCGCAGTACAGGAAGTGGGTCTCGAAGTTGTAGGTGATGTAGCTCTCGATCTGCCCGGGGTCCAGGCCGCCGTAGGGTTCGACCACATAGATCGAGGGCGTCCCAAGGGCCGGGAAGATGTCGAACTGCATCTTGCTCAGGCTGAAGAGGCCAGCCATGGCGACGGAAAGGGCCAAGACGGCCATGGTGATGGGCCGTCGCATGGCCAGTTGGACCAGCCCGACGCGCGGGGCGGCGGGACCGGATGCGGGGTGTGCCGGGGGCATGGAACGGGCCTCCTCAAGGGTTTTGGGTGCGGTATGGGCTCACAGGGGGCGCATCGCCCTTACGGGAACGCGCCCGGACATCCCGGCCCAAGCGGGCCCGGGACAAGAGGTTCAGGCGGGGGGGTGGAAAATGTTGTCGCTTAGGTGACGGAACACCTGGCCCCATCCCGTGCCCGGGAACGCGGCCCCTTGGGCGCGCAATTTCGGTTGCTCCAGGGCCAGGAAAAACACGCTGCGGTAACGCTGATGGAGGTGCTGGAAGGGCATCTGCGAGGCGGGCACCTTGGCTCCCCCTCCCCAGCCGGAGGTGCTCAGGGCCACTGGAAAGCTCTCATGCATCACCGGGGAGGCCGCTCGCGGACGCGGACGGGCCTGCCCCAGGAGTGCGTAGGGGCCGGCCAAGAACGCGGCGACGAGGATCCAGCGCAAAAGGTTCATGTCCACCAAGAGGTACGCCCCGCCAGCTCGACTGGTTCCCGGCGGGGAAGATATTCTAGCACGAAAAGCCGGTTCCGCCTCCCAAAATCAGGGGCGGGGCGCGCTTGGCCGCCCCGCCCCTGCCGCCTTAAAAAGGGACCCCGCCTTACATGATGTAGAAGAAGGACAGCATCAGGCGGTTGTCGACGGCGTAGGTACGGTTGACGTAGGTGGTGGTGAAGCGATCGTACTCGAAGGTGGTGCGCAGGTTGGCGCTCCAGTCGTGGCTGATGTTGGCGTACCAGCCCGTGACCAGGTTGTAGGCTCCCCCGTTCACGGCCCCCGGGCCGCCGGTGTTGGCGCCGAAGTTCAGGGGGTTGTTGGCCATCGCGGCCATATTGTCGGAGTACAGCTGGGAGTACCCGGTGTTCAGGTAGGTGGTCCAGGTGGAGGGCAGCTGGTACTGGGCCGTGAAGTTGAAACTCTGCAGGTTCATCAGGTGGAAGCTGTTGTCCCCATAGAACCCGCCCTGGCCGGCGTCAAGGTTGGGCAGGGCCGGCCCGTTGGCCCCCGTGGCGGGGTTGTAGGCGAAATTGGTCTCGCCCCCGCTCCAGCCGCTGAACTCGTCGGCGTAGCCCGAGCCCGCGCTGAACTCTCCGGTGAGGACCAGGGAGCTGAGGAAGCTGGAACTGCTGACCGGGATCACCGGGATGATGCTCGTGACCGCGATCGCCTCGCCGCTGAGGAAGCTGGTCTTGGAGACGTCGTTGGAGGCGATGGACTGTCCGTTGACGAGCTGGTTCGGGACGGCGAAGGTGTTCACCTTGCCGGAGACCGCGAGGTTGGCCTGGGCTAGGTGGATCCTGGAGGAGGAACTGGACGTGTAGGCGCCGACCCAGCCGGGCAGATCAAAGCGCAGGGCCGCGTCGAAGCCCGGGACCTGGGAGGAATCCTGGACCGGGCGCTCCATGGACAGGGCCGTCTCGACCTTCAGCGGGTCGCTGTTGCCGCCCATGGTATAGAAGGCCGTCAGCTGGGGCGTGCGCTCGTACAGATCGCCCCGAACCGGCGACTCCGACAGAGTGTCCATGACGTAATCGGGCGAGAACCCGAAGAGATCCCAGTATTGCCCGGCCAGGAACTTGAAGGATCCGTTGAAGGCGGCGGCGTACATGTGGCGCACGCGCAGGGTGGGGTTCTCCCAGAACCCGGTCTCGCTGTTGACCGTGCCCGCGGGGACCCCGCCGGCGCCGGTCTGCTGGCCCCGAACGACGGCCGGCTGGGGGTCGTAGCCCAGAAGGTCGAACTCCATGTACCCGTAGTCGGTCCAGCCGTCGATCGAGGGGCCGATGATGGAGAAGTCGAATCGGCTGTTCCGGATCGAGAACTGGGTGCGCCCATCGTTGCCGGCCACCCCGCCGCCCGGGGTCTGCGGCTTGACCGGGTTGTTGCCCACGACCTCGGTGAAGCTCTGGGTCGAGTCGTTGATGTAGTCCGCTTCAGCGAACCCGCCGAAGAGGAACTGGAGGTCCTTGGTGTCGAGCAGCGAGATGTCCGACGGCGTTCCCGCCGAGTTGGCCCGTGCCTGACCGGCCAGGGCCAGGGCCCCTGCCGCCAGCGCGAAGGCTACCTGCTTGGCTTTCATCATGCGTCTCCTCTGGTGGATTGCCTCGCCCTCGTGGGCGTAAGGACGGTCAGAGGATAGCCCCGGTTTGTTAAGCGTGTGTGACTTTGCGGATACGTTCTCGCATCAAATGCCGGACTCGGGCGCGTGGTGGTGGCGGATGTCCTTGGCCTTGACCATGAAGATGACGTCCTCGGCGATGTTGGTGGCGTGGTCGCCGACCTTCTCGAGGTTGCGGGCGATGAGGATGACGTCCAGCCCGCGGGCGACCCCGGCGCGGTCCAGGCTCATCTCGGCGAGCTCCTCCCGGAAGATCTCGTCCTTGAGGGCGTCGACGCGCTCCTCCATGAGCAGGACCCCCTGGGCGAGCTCGGGGCTGCGGCGGACATAGGCGTCGAGCGCCTCCCGGACCATCGCCATGGAAAGCTCGCACATGCGCGAAAGGCCCCCGGGCAGGGGGTGCGCGGGCGCCTTGAGCAGGTCCACGGTGTTCTGCATGACGTTGCAGGCCTGGTCCCCGATGCGCTCCAGGTCGTTGTTGATCTTCAAGGCCGCGATGATGGCCCGCAGGTCCGAGGCCACCGGGGCCTGGGTCAGGATGTTCATGCAGTGTTCGTCGACGGAGACGTGCAGTTGGTTGACACGGTTCTCCCAGGTCAGGACCTCCTGGGCGTGGCCCAGGTCGTGCTCCAGGAGGGCCTTGACCGAGGCGTGGATCATCCGTTCGCAGTGGCCGCCCATGGTCAGCAGTTCCTGGGTCAGTTCCTGCAGCTGATTCTCCAAGTGCGTTTGCACGAAACCCTCCCGACGCGATCGACGCGGAATCTTTCTCGTCCCTTGGGGAAGCCCGCGCCCACCCTCCGGCGACCCTTCCCTCCCGGCGCCCTGCCCGCGGCCCCCGGGCCCTGATACCCCGGGATTATAGCACCGGAGCCCGTCCGGGAGTGCATCCTGGTTTTTCGGCTTGGGTCCCGGTTCCAAGGCGGCCCCATCCCGGCCCCGGGATTGCGGCCGGCCCCCTCAGCCAGGGCCTTCGCCGGCCGGGGCCGCGCCTCAGGCCGGATTCACCCGGCGGTGGGACTGGAGGATTTCGCCCATGGCGACGAAGCGGGCCTCCTCGGCGATGTTGGTGGCATGGTCCCCGATGCGTTCCAGGCTCTTGGTGACCCCGACCAGCGTCACCCCGATCTGGACCCACTCGCCGTCCCCGCGCATGCGGGAAATCAGGTCCGAAATGAATTCATGGTGGACCCTATCGAGGTCCGCGTCCTCGCCCCAGGCCCGCTGGGCGGCCTCGGCGTCGGCGTTCAAATAGGCCTCCACCGCGAGCTCCTGGAGGGCCCGGGCCTTGTCGCCGAACCACAGCAGCCTCTGGACGATCCCGTCGGGAAGGGGCTCCCCGATCTTGAGGAGGTGCTTGGCGACCCTTTTGGAGTGGTCGCCGCTGCGCTCAAGCTCCAGCGCCACGCGCTGGGCGGACAGCACGGACCTCAGGTCGCGGGCCATGGGCTGGATCCGCGCCAGCAGCCCGAGCAGAAGGGTCTCCACCCGGCCGTGGCCCGCGTCCACGCCCTGGTCCTCGGCGACCACCGCCTTCAACCCCTCCGGGTTCCGGTCGCGGATCGCCTCCAGCAGATGGTCCAACTGGGCCCGGGTCAGCCGGGCCATGTCCCCAAGGGCCGACCCCAACGCCATCAGCTCGTTCTCGACCGCGCTCAGGGAATGGAATGACGGCATGGCACCCCCGATGCGGATCAGCCGAAACGGCCGGTGATGTAGTCTTCCGTGCGCTTGTCCGTGGGATTCGTCGCCAGCCTGGTCGTGGTGTCGAACTCGACCAGGTCGCCCAAGTACATGAAGGCGATGTACTCCGAAATGCGCATCGCCTGCGGGAGGTTGTGCGTGACGATGACGATGGTGAACTCCTGCTTGAGCTGGTAGATGGTCTCCTCGACCTTCGCCGTGGAGATGGGATCCAGCGCCGAGCAGGGCTCGTCCAGGAGCAGGATCTCGGGCTTGACCGCGATGGTCCTGGCGATGCACAGGCGCTGCTGCTGGCCCCCCGACAGCTCGGCGCCGGAGGAGCGCAGCTTGTCCTTGACCTCGTCCCAAAGCGCCGCGTGGCGGAGGCAATGCTCGACCCTCGCGTCCATCTGGGCGGCGGTCAGCTTCTCGTAGAGGCGGACGCCGAAGGCGATGTTCTCGTAGATCGACATGGGGAAGGGCGTCGGCCGCTGGAAGACCATGCCGACCTTCTTGCGGATCATCGCGACGTCGCCCTTGGACCGCAGGATGTTCTCGCCGTCGATGGTGATCTCGCCCTCCGCGCGCTGGTTCGGGTAGAGCTCGAACATGCGGTTGAAGGTGCGCAGGAGCGTGGATTTCCCGCAACCCGAGGGGCCGATGAAGGCCGTGACGGCCTTCTCGGGGATGTCCATGGAGATGTCCTTCAGCGCCCGGAATTTGCCGTAGTAAAAATTCAGGTTGCGGACCGCGATCTTGGGGGCGGCGGCCGGCCTAGGGTTCGGGCCGCCGACGCCCTGGTCCTGGCGCGCGCCGGGGGTCTGGGGATAGGGTTCCATCTCGGGGCTCCGGACGCTGGGGGTGGGGGTGCCGACGCTCACGACTTCCCCCGCCGGAAGAGGAGCCGGGCGCCGACGTTGAGCAGCAGGACGAAGGCGATGGACACGAAGGCCCCGGCCCACGCCATCTCCTTCCAGTTCCGGTACGGGCTCATGGCGAACTGGAAGATCACCACCGGAAGGTTGGCCATGGGGTGCAGGATGTCGGCCGAGAAGTACTGGTTGTTGAGGGCGGTGAACAGGAGGGGGGCCGTCTCGCCGCTGATGCGCGCCACCCCGATGAGGATCCCCGTCACGATGCCGGCCCGCGCGCCCTTCCAGGTCACCCGGGTGACGACCTTCCACATCGGGGCGCCCAGGGCCACCGCGGCCTCCCGCAGGTCGCGCCCCACCAGGCCCAGCATCTCGTCGGTGGTCTTGACGATGATGGGGATGACCAGGACGGCGAGGGCGACGCCCCCGGAGAGCCCGGAAAAGTGCCCCATCGGGTCGACCAGGATGGCGTAGGCGAAAAGCCCGATCTCGATCGAGGGGGCGCTGAGCATG
Source organism: candidate division FCPU426 bacterium (assembly GCA_027451505.1). GTDB lineage: Bacteria > Oederibacteriota > JAJYGY01 > JAJYGY01 > DAIDJD01 > DAIDJD01. The sequence goes on along the minus strand of DAIDJD010000069.1, from coordinate 6,288 downwards.
ATGTCGTTGACGAAGCGGACCGCGTTGGCGGCCCGGGTCTTGCCCCCATACTCGGCGAGCCAAGTGCCCGCCATCAGCCCCACCGGGATGCCGATGGCCATGGCGATGCCCATCAGGATCAGGCTGCCGACGAAGGCGTTGCGCAGTCCCATGCCGTCGGTCCCGGGAGGGGGCGTGTCCTTGAGGAAAAGGTCCCAGTGCATGGCGGCGAGCCCCAGGTGCAGGGTCGACCAGAGCAGCCACACCAGGAAAAAGAGGCCGACGAAGGTCGCGCCGTACATGAAGGCCGTGGCCACCGCGTTGACGGCCTTGCGCCGGATGTGCAGGGAGTCCATCAGGGCCTCCGGGCCTTGTGCTCCAGCCGGCGCACCAGCAGGACCGCGAGGAAGCGGACCACCAAGGTCAGGCCCATCAGCAGGAGCCCCAGGTAGATCAACGACGAGAGGTAGAGCTTCGTCGTGGCCTCGGTGAACTCGTTGGCCAGCACCGAAGGGATCGACGCGCCCGGGGCCAGGAGGCTGGCCGAAAGGTTGTCGCTGTTGCCGATGACGAAGGTCACGGCCATGGTCTCGCCGAGGGCCCGACCCAGTCCCAGGAAGACGGCGCCGGTGACCGCGGTGCGGGTGTAGGGCAGGATGACCTGGCTCGCGACCTCCCAGGTCGTGGCGCCCAAGCCATAGGCGGATTCCTTCAGCGACGCCGGCGTGACCATGAACACGTCCCGCATGATGGCCGCCATGTAGGGCAGGATCATGATCGCGAGCACGATCCCGGCGGTGAGCATGCCGATGCCCATGGGCGCCCCCCGGAACAGCACGCCGATCCCGGGGATCACGCCGATGTGGCCCGTGATCCAGACCTCAACGTTGGCGAACACGGGCGCGAAGATCAACAGGCCCCAAAGGCCGTAGACGATGCTCGGGATGCCCGCCAGCATCTCGACGGCGGAGGAGACGGGCCCCCGGATCCACGTCGGGGCGATCTCGGAGATGTACACCGCGATGCCGAAGGCCAGGGGCACCGCCAGGGCCAGGGCGATGGCCGAACTCACCAAGGTGCCCACGATGAACGGGAAGGCCCCGAACCGCTGGGTGACCGGGTTCCATTCGCTCGATTTCAGGAAGGGGATCACCCCAAAGGTCCGGATCGCGAGGCGGCTGTCCCAACCGATGGCGATCACCGTCACCGCCAGCGTGGTCCCGACCAAAACCGCGGCCGCGAGCGCCGCGTTGCGGAACAGCGCATCCATCGCCGACCCCCTGCCCCCGAAGGGGGCAGGGGGGGGATCTCCGGGTTTTTGCTCGACCATTTCCACCCTTACTCCGCGGCGGAAGGACCCACCCGCCGGATCAGATTCCGGTGTATCTCCGGACGTAGCGCTTGATCACGCGGACCGTGCTCGGGGGCAGCGGCCCGAAGGAGATGTCCTCCGCCGACTTCTGGCCGTGCTCGAAGCCCCACATGAAGAACTGGACCACCGGCTTGTTGACCGACTTGGGGGCGCCGGCCCTCAGGATCTGCCAGGTGCACCCCGAGATCGGCCAGGTCCCGGGCCCGGGCTTGTCGGTGAGGATCACGTAGAAGTCCTTGGCCCGGTTGAAGTCCACATGGGCGGCCGCGGCCTGGAAGCCCTTCAAGCTGGGGCTGACCGTCCTTCCCGACCGGTTGATCATGCGGGCGTAGGACATGTTGTTTTCCAGGATGTAGGCGTATTCCACGTAGCCGATGGACCCGTTGATGCGCTGGACGTAGGAGGCCACGCCCTCGTTCCCCTTGCCGCCGACGCCCACCGGCCAAGCCACGGAGGTGTCCGCCCCGATCTTGCTCTTCCACTCGGGGCTGACCTTGCCGAGGTAGTTGGTGAAGGTGAACGTGGTGCCGGAGCCGTCGGAGCGATGGACGCAGGTGATGTCCATATCCGGCAGGGCCAGCTTCGGGTTGAGCGCCCGGAGGGCCGGATCGTTCCACTTGGTGACTTCGCCGAGGTAGATCTTGGCGACCAGGGGGCCGCTGAGGACCAGTTGGCCGGGCTGGATGCCCGGCAGGTTGTACACCAGATCCTCGCCGGCCACGGCCGTGGGGAACTGGATCAGCCCATGCGCGCGGAGCTCCGCGGGCTTCAAGGGCTTGTCGCTGGCCCCGAAGGCCACGGTGCCGGCCTCGATCTGGGCGATCCCGCCGCCCGATCCGATGGACTGGTAGTTCACCTGGACGCCGGTGAGTTCATTGTAACGGGCGGACCACTTGGCCACCAGAGGATAAACCCAGGTGCTGCCGGCTCCCGTGATGGACTCGGCGGCGTGCGCGCCCATCGCGACCGACAGGGCCGCGGCGAACACCGCCGCCCCGGCCAGTCCCTTCCTTTTCGACATAGGCATGAAGCCTCCCTTTCCGGTTAACGGATTCTAATACTTCCATCCCTTGGAATCACCTTTTACCACAGCCGACGCTCCGGCCAGGTTACGATTGGGGAAATTCCCGGCCCCCTCGGTGAGCCCTCCTCCGTTCCGGACCCCGGAATGGGCAGAAATTATAGGGGGGCACGGGGCTTTGTCCACGCATTTTGGCTCTCCCGGACGCGGCGAGGGCGCCGCCGCGGGCCCCGGCCCCGTAGCGTCGCGCATCCTAAAGGGGAACCGCGCAAGGCCGTCGTAACACAAGCGTACGGAAAATTTGCGCCGTCCGACCCCGGACCGCATTACACTGCCGTATCCTGAACGCCACGCCCCCTCCCACCGGAGCGCCCATGCCCGACGCCCCCAGCCCCCCCAAAGTCCTGCTGCTGATCACCGACGCCGGCGGGGGCCACCGCGCCTCGGCCCAGGCGTTGAAGGCGGCCTGCGATGCGGGGCCGGAACCCCTGGACACCCGCGTGGTCAACGTCTACCGGGAGGTTTGGGCCAAAGCCGAACCCCTGGGCCGCTGCACCGGGATCTACGGGGAGGACGTGTACAACTTCGTCCTCAAGCACAGCCTGTTGGCGCTGGCCGGGCCCCTGCGACGGGCCGCCCGCCTCATCGCCCGCACCCCCAACCCGCGGGCCGTCGCCGACGGCGTGGCCTACCTCCGGCGCGAACGTCCCGCGCTGTGCGTGTCCCTGATGCCCTTCGTCAACGACCTGCACGCGCGCATCTGCGCCGAGGCCGGGGTCCCGCTGGCCCTGGTCATGACCGACGTGGTCGATACCCGGCCCTTCATGTGGGTCACGCCCCGGGTTTGCCGGGAGGCGGTTTGGGTCGCCGCTCCCTGCGCCCTGGCGGCCTCCCAGGCGCGCGAAGCGGGGTGCCGGAGGGTCCTGGAGAGCGGCCTGCTGCTGCACCCCAAATACCACGATCCGGGGCTGCGGGCCCTGTCCCGGGCCCAGGCCCGGGCCGCCCTGGGTCTGGAGGAGGGGCCGACCACGGTCCTGCTGAGCATGGGCGGCTTCGGCGGCAGTTCGTTGGAGGGCTTGGTGGAGGCCCTGGAGGGCTTCCCCGGGGACTTGAGGCTGGTGGTGGCCTGCGGGCGCAACGAGGCGCTGCGCTCCCGCCTCCTGGCCCGGGCCAAGGGCCGCCACGCGGTGCTGCCCCTGGGCTTCACCCAGGAGTTGCACCGCTACCTGCGCGCCGCGGACCTTCTGGCGGGCAAACCCGGGCCGGCCAGCGTGTTCGAGGCCGCGGCCGCGGCCACGCCCATGGTCCTGGACACGGACGGGGCCATGCCCCAGGAGGTCCCCAACGCCCGCTTGGCCGTGGAACGGGGCTGGGCCGTGGCGGTGGGACGGCGCCGGGATTTGGCCCGGACGGTGGCGGAGCTGGCCGCGGACGCGCCGCGGCGGGCCCGCATGGAGGCGGCCTTGGGGGCCTTCGCGGCGCCGGCCACCCCGGAGATCCTGCGCCGTGCGGTTCTGGCGGCCGCCTCCCCGGCGGGGCTCAGCCGACCGTGAGGGCGGCCCCGGCCAGGGGCTCCAGGACCGCCGCCAGGACCCTCTCGGCCGACCGCGCGGCCCGGGGGACGTGGCTGGCGAGATAGAGGCCGCGGGCGAAGAAGGTGCGCCAGCGCTCCTCGCCTCCGGCGAGGAAACGGCGCTGCTGCTGGCGCATGGGGGAAAGGGGGTGCTCCAGAAGCCGCATGGCCCCGGCGAACCCGCGGCTCCAGGCGTCCAATTCCCCGCGCCGAAGCGGCGAGGCATCCAGGGCCTGGCTGGCGTCGACCCAGCAGCGCTTCACCGCCGGGCTGAGGTACTCGCCGTTCTGGCCCACCCGGCCCAGGTAGGTCTCCAGGATGCCGGTGAGGCTCAGGCTCTCCACGGCGACGCCGCGCGAACGCAGCAGCACGTAGTCGAGGGCGATCTCGAGCTCGCGGTGGCGGCGCATGTTCTCCAGGCTGGACCAGTCCCCGCCGTCGGCGTTGACCTTGGGATGCAGGACCTCGTCGACGGCGCAGTGGGTGACCATGCCCGCGGCCAGCGCGGCCCAGGCCGGTTCGGCCCCGGCCAACGCGCGCCGGGCCCAGGCCTCCAGCACGGCCGGGGCCCCGATCCCGTGGAGGATCTGGTCCCAACCGTCCCGGGCCGGGATGGACCAGCCCAGCCAGGCCAGAAGGCGCTCCTCCACCGCGTGGGTGACCGGGGAGAGCACCGGCCCCAGGGGCAGCCCGCGGTAGCGGGAGCAGACGTTGAAATAGGGCAGGTCCGGGCAGAGCGCGCCGAGGTAGTAGGCGCGGGCGTTCGCCTCCAGGAACTCGCGGCCGGCCCCGGCGGGCTGGGCCTCCAGGGCGTCCTGGGCGACGACAAGATGGGTGAAGATCGAGGGCATGGTGGGTCCTCCAGCGCGGGCGCGGCCTTGCACCCCGGAGCATGCCCAAGAAGCGTGACGAAACGGCGGACGGCGGGTTACGGGATCCGAAAATCCGGGGCCCGGCCGGGGGACGCCGCGGGCTCCTCGCGGACCTTGAGGCGCACCCAAAAACGGCAGCCCCGGACCAGGTTTTCGGCGCCCACCTGGGCGCCCGCCCCCTCGGCCAAATGTTTGACGATCGACAAACCCAGCCCGCTGCCCCCCGGGCCCCGGGTGCGGGCCCGCTCCACCCGGAAGAACCGCTCGAACACGCGGGGCAGGTCGGCCTCGGGGATGCCCGGACCGTCGTCGCGCACCCACACCTCCACCGCGGCCCCCTCCCGCGACGCCCCCACCAGCACCGACGGTTCCGGACCCGAATACTTGAGCGCGTTCTCGCAGTAGTTGACCAGGATCTGCCTCAGGGCGGCCCGCTCCATGCGCACCCTGGGGAGGTCGGAGGGGAATTCCGACCTCAGGCTCCCCTGGACCCGGCGGACCGAGGCCTCGAGGGCCCCCTCGGCCTCGGCCCAGGCCTCGGCCACGGAACAGGCCGGATCGGAAGGGCCCAGGCCCCGGCGGCGCTGGTCCTCGATGCGCGACAGGGCCAGCAGGTCGCTGAGCAGCTCCTCCAGGCGTTCGGTGTGGTGGATGGCCTTGCCCAGGAAGTCCCGGTTGACGCGCGCGTCCTCGAGGGCCCCGTCCCTAAGGGTCTCCAGAGCCGCCTTGATGGCGGCCAAGGGGGTGCGCAGTTCGTGGGAGACGTTGGCGACGAACTCGCTGCGCATACGCTCGGCTTTGCGCTCCTCGGTGCGGTCCAACAGGAACACCACCACGCCTCCGGGGCCCTCGATGGGGGCCACCAGGGCGCGGCCCTCGATGCGCCCCTGCTCCAGGGGCAGGTCCACGGCCGCCGACCGGCCCCGCTTGAGCGCCTGCTCCACGGCGTCGTTGAGCTGGGGGTCCCGGACCGCCTCCCAAAGGAAGCGCCCGCGGGGCACGGGTCCTTCATACCCGGCCAGGCGGCGGAAGGCCGGGTTGATGAGGAGCAGGGCGCCGTCGGCGTCGCACAGCGCCACGCCCTCGTCCATCCCGTCCAAGGCGGCCATGAGGCGCCTGCGCAGGCCCTCGGCGGCGGCGAAACGCGCCTTGAGCGCGGCGGCCATGGCGGCGCCGGCGGACCCGGCCGATGGAGGGGCGCCCCAGCGGGCCTCCGGCCGGGACGCGTCGAAGTCGCCGACCTCGATCCGGGCCAGGTAGCGCGCCAAGCCGTCGGCGGCCGCGGCCTCGGAGCGCCAAGCCAGGGCCGCCAGGGCCGCGGCCAGACCCAGGCCGGCCCAGGGCCGCCACGCCGCGGCCAGGGCCACCGCGGCGAAGGCCAGGAACCAGGGGATGAGCCTTCGGGGAACCCCGGACACCGCCCGCCTCAGGCCTTTTCGCCGGAATGGAACTTGTAGCCGACGCCGCGCAC
>DAIDJD010000068.1 GCA_027451505.1 candidate division FCPU426 bacterium | reverse complement strand
CGCCGCCTTGGGACAGCACGAGGCGTCCCGCCGCCGGGAATACCGCCCTCATCAGGAGGAAGCGCGCTTCCGGCGGGACCCCCCGCGCGAGCTCGAATCCCGCCAGGCGCCGTCCCCCCTCGGGGACGCCCGCGCCTCCGGGCCTTAGGGCCATGCGGGCCAGGACCGTCGTGCCGCGGGGTTCCTGCGGCCGGAACCCCCAAAGCCCGTCGGCGGCCGGGTCGGCCACGGGCAGCGTCGCGAGTTCCGCCGCGCCGGGCGGGGGCGCGATCGGGAGTTGCGCGGCGCCGACGCCGGAATAGTCCCAGCGGTACAAGCCCATGTCCCGGGCCAAGGGGCCGACCCTCCGCAGGACCCCCGAAGAGATCCACGGTTTGAGGTCGAAGTCCGGCCTATCGTTGTGGAAGGCCCCGTACATCGGCGGCCTCGCGCGGCGCAGCAGCGTGTCGAACATGGCGCCGGGCCCTTGGGCGTACGCGATGGCCTGGGCGTGGTCGGTGATGCCGGGGAGGTCCACGATCTCGCGCCCGGAGTAGTAGGCCAGCATGCCGCTGTCGACCACGGCCACCGGGCCGGGGGGCAGGTCCTTGAGGGCCAGGGCGGCGTCGGTGTTGGCCTCCGCGTAATGGACCGCGCCGTCGTAGCAGCGCCACAGCTGCCAGGGCCAGGTCGCCAGCCCGAAGGCCAGCCACAGCCCCGCGAAGGCGTAGAGCGCGGCCCGGGAGAGGGGGGAATCCTCCCGCGCCAAGGCTTGGGTGAACGCCAGCATGCCGGCAAGAAGCAAGGGGGTGGCGCAGTTGAGGTAGCGGTGGTCGTGCCAGCCCACCGGCAGGTTCCAAGCCAAAAGCGCCAGCAGCGCGGCCGCGGCCGCCAGGGCCGACAGGGCCAGGCGCCTGCGGGGACCGCCCTGCAGGGCGAGGTGGGCCCATCCGGCCAGGGAGCACAGCAGGGCCAGGGGCGGGAACTGCGGTCCGATGGGGTTGCCCGAGGCCGCGTCTCCGGCCACGCCCACGGCGTCGGCGCCGCCCCAGAATCCCATCCAGGCGCCCTTGAGGACCGCCACCGCGTAGCGCGAGGCCGTGGCCGCGTGGACCAGCAGGGGCTCCTCCGAGTCCAGGGTCACGGATTTCGGCCGCACGCTGTCCGGAACGGCGCTGCCGCTGAGCGCCATCAACAATAGGCTGGGGAAGGCCGCCAGAAGGGCCACCACCGCCAGGCGTTGGGGGCGTCCGTCCTCCAGCGCCCAGGCTCCACCCAGGACCAGGGCCAGAACCTGCCCCTCGGGCCGCGTCAGGGCCAGGGCTCCCAGCGCCAGCCAGACCCGGGCGCCGGCGTCGGGGTCGCTTACCGCGTCGAGGACGGCCCAGGTGAGGCCCAGCAGCAGGCCGGTCTCCAGGGCGTTGAAATGGGCCGCCACCCAGGCCCCCTGGCTCAGCAGCAGGGCTCCGGCCCACCAAGGCGGGCAGTCCGGGAACAGCCGGCGCGCCATGCGGTCCGCGCTGACCAGCCCCAGAAGCAGGGACCCCAGCCCCAGCAGCCAGGCCCAGATGGGCGCTCCCATCCCGAGTCCCGCCCCCAGGGTCGCGAGCAGGAAATACAGGTCCGAGGTGACGCCGGTGGACAGGGGTTCGCCGGGGTAGTAGCGTAACCATTGTCCGTGGACCGCCTCACGGGCGTACTGGAAATAGATGGCGGCGTCGTCCAACGGAACGGCCAGCGCGTCGCCGGTGGGACGGACGCCGGGGGCCGTCGCAGCGGCGCGCCAGGTGGCCCCGAAGGCGAGGGCGGCGGCGACGGCCAGTCCCAGGAGAAGCGAGCGGTAGCGGACCATAGCCGCCACGCTAACACCCGTCCCCACGTTGCGCAAGGCGGCATGCGCCAGGCGTTCCTAGATTCGATTCCAAGCGCGGGGACCGAGATCCTCGTCGACGGCGACGAGGGCCACTACCTGTCCCGGGTCCTGCGCGTGCGCCCCGGGGAGGCCGTGCGCCTCGCGGATGCCCGGGGTGGGGCCGCCGAATCCTCGGTGTTGGAGGTCCGCCCGGGAGGGGCCCTGCTGAGGGTGGGGCCTCCGGAGACCGACCCGGCCCCGGGCTTGGAGTGCGCTTTGGAACTGTGCCCGCCGCGAGGTGAGGCGCTGGACTTGGCCCTGGAAATGGCGGTGCAGTTGGGAGTGTCGGCCGTGCGGTTGGTGGGCTCCGAGCGCACCTTGGCCCGCCCCGGCGAGGGGCCGCTCAAGCCCGAGAGGCTCCGTCGCCGGCTCAGGGAGGCCTGCCGCCAATGCCTTCGCTCCGCCGTTCCTGATTTATGGGAACCCGCGGCCTTCGATGCAGCCTGCGCCCCCGTTTCGGGTTTCGCGGGCGCGGCCCTTTTGATGTTGAGCGAGCGCGGCGGGGCGCGGCCCCCGGCCCTGGCGACCGGCAGGGTCCGGCTCATGGTGGGGCCTGAAGGTGGGTTCACGGCCGCGGAATTCGCGCGCGCGCAGGCGGCGGGATGGACCCGGGTGAGCCTGGGGCCCCTGCCCCTCAAGACCGCCACCGCGGTGGCCGCCGGGCTGGCCGCGCTCGCGGCCTTGGCCGGCTACGCGGGCGCTGGCGCCGC
>DAIDJD010000067.1 GCA_027451505.1 candidate division FCPU426 bacterium | reverse complement strand
GGAGGCCAGGACGTCCTGGAAGCCGAAATGGCCGTAGTCCGAGACCTCGACCAGGTCGGTGCGCGGATCCTCCAGGGCCGCCCGGGTGCGTCCCCTCCAGGCCCGCCAGCGGGCCTGGAGCAGGTCCAGACGCGGGAAGATCCACCGCTTCCAGCCCGTCACCGGGGTGTGCAGGGTCCAGGAGAAGTCGCTCAGGCCGGTGTCGTAGACCGGCAAGCCGCGGTCGGCCGCCAGAAGGGCCAGGTCGCTGCTGAGCACCGGCGCCCGGGAGAGCGCCACCACCCCCGCCGCCTTCCTCCACTGCGCCAACACCGGGGACCCCGGGTCGAAGCCGTGGTGCAGGGCCACCCGCCCCGCGGCCCAGGCGTTGAACAGGAGGGCCGCCAGCAGCGGGCCCCGAAGGATGCGCCGGCGCTCCAGCCGGGCGCAGGTCCCGGCGAAGCGCACGGCGAAGGGCAGGACCGAAAGCTGGATGAGGTAGGTGAACAGGCCCCCCCGGGCGCCCCCGAAGACGAAGACGAACAGCGCCAGGCCCAGGGCCCCGTAGAGGCCCCACCCATCCCGGTCCCCGGCTTCCCCGCCGGCCTCCGCGCCCCGCCCCCAGGCCGCGGCCAGGAGGGGCACGAACAGGGGCGAGGCCAACCCCAGCACGACCCACAGCTGCAGGAGCATGTGGCCCCGGTCGAAGTTCAGGTTGTGGGTCTGGTTGAGGACCACCACGTAGCCCCACATCGGGTCGTGGACGCGCAGCCACGCCGCGGCCGCGCCCAGGGCCAGGGCCTGCGCCCCGCAGAACATCAACAGATCCCGGGGGCGGGACAGAAGGGCCAGGGCCAGGTACCCCGCCCCGAGGATGAAGTACACCTTGTCCAAGGCCGCCAAGGTGAAAAGGACGGCCGCCACGCCCAAGGCCGCGGGACGCCGGCCCCAAAGGAAGGGCACGCCCAGCCCGGCGAAGAACAGGAGCAGCCCAGGGGCGTCGGGCCGGGAAATGGGCGTGAAATGGACGAGGAGCAGTTCATAGAGCCAAAGTCCCAGGCCGGCCACCACGGCCCAGGAGGCCCCCAGGCGACGCGCGCAGGCCGCGAACAGGGCCAGGATGAGGGCGATGCAGCCCCCGCACAAAAGGCGCTGGCCGACGAGGCCGCAGGCCCAGCCGAAGCGGCAGAGGAACCCGGTCAGGAGCGGATAGAGGGGGCCGTAGTGGCTGGACATCCCCGGCCACAGGGACACGTCGCCGGTGGACAGGCCGCCGGCCACGCCTCGGGCCAGGAGCGCCTGGGCCGGCTCGGAAAGGTCCAACGGGAAGGGATAGCCGATGAGGCGGGCGTGGAACAGGAGAGCCTGCGCCAGAAGGGCGGCCACGGCGGCCCAGAAAAGGGCGCCCAGGGCGAGGGCCGGGACGCCCCGCCCCCCGCGATCCGGGGAGACGCCCGGGGCCCTCACAGCGTGAAGGCCCCGGCGAGGTGCTCCAGCGTCCCGGGCCCCGATCCCACGACCGACACGACGTCGAAGCGGCAGGGCCGCGGAGGCCCGCCCAGACGCGCGAGATAGGCCCCGGCCGCCGCGGCGATTCGGCGGCGCTTGGCGGCGCCCACCGCCTCGCCGGGATGGCGCCCGGGCCGAGGCGCGCCGAAGGCCTTGACCTCCACGAACACCAACGTGGCGCCGTCCTCGGCCACCAGATCCAGCTCGCCGCGGGGCGTGCGCACCCGGGATCCCAGGACGCGGTAGCCCTTGGCGGCCAGCATCTCGGCCGCGGCCGCCTCGGCGCGCAGGCCCAGCGCGTGCCCGGCGCGGCTCACCGGGGGCCCCCGGGGGGCAGGATGCGCCCGAGGAAGGAGAGCCTATGGACCGGGCTGGGGCCCAGGAGGCGGAGGGCGTCGCGGTGCCCGACGGAGCCCCCGTATCCCTTGTGGCGGGCCAATCCGTAGCCCGGGTAGATCCCGTCGAGCTCCACCATCCAGCGGTCGCGGGCCGTCTTGGCCAGGATGGAAGCCGCGGACACCGCCGGGACCAGGGCGTCCCCGCCCACCACGCAGAGCGTCGCCGTCCCCCCGCCGAGCCCGGGATCGGCGTTGCCGTCGACCACCGCCCGGGAGGGCCGCTGCGAAAGGCAGGCGAAGGCCCGCCGCATGGCCAGGAAGGTGGCCTGGAGGATGTTCCCGGCCTCGATCTCGGCCACGCTGGCCGAGGCCACGGCCCAGGCCAGGGCGTGGGCCTTGATGAGGGGCTCCAGCCGGGAGCGCTGCGCCGGGCTCAGGCGCTTGCTGTCGTCGAGCCCAGCCAATTCCGGGGGCACCGGTTCGGGCAGCACCACGGCAGCGGCCGCCACAGGGCCGGCCAGGGGCCCGCGACCGGCCTCGTCCAGGCCGGCATAGGGTCCCTCCCCCGGAAACAAAAACGCCGCCCCTTCCGGGGCGGCGCTTCGCCTTTTGCGGCCCGCGACGGTCACTTAGGGGCGGACTCCGCGGCGGGCGCGGGCGCCGGGGCGGCGGCCGGGGTCGGTTCGGCCGGCTTGACGTCGTCGCGCCGGGCCTCGGCGATGCGGGCCTCCTTGCCGGACTTGCCCTTGAGGTAGTACAGGCGGCTGCGGGTGGTGGTGCCGCGGCGGGTGACCTGGATCTTGACGATGTTGGGCGAATTGAACAGGAAGGCGCGCTCCACCCCCACGCCGCTGGCGATGCGGCGGACGCGGAAGAAGCTCCGGGTGCCCTCCTTGCCCTGGGCGATCACCGTGCCCTCGAAGATCTGCACCCGCTCCTTCTCGCCCTCCTTGACCTTCAGGTGCACCTTGACGGTGTCGCCGGAGCGGAAGTCGTGGGTCTCGTTCTTGAGGTACTTGGACTCCACCTGGTGGAGGATGGCCTGCAGACCTTTCATGGCGGTTCCTTTCTTGGGTGACGCCCCTTATTCTCAGGCGGCGGCGCCGGGACTCCAGCCCAGCGAAACAAGGTATTCGCGGTCGCGCCCGTCCAGGGCCGCGCGTTCCAGAAGGTCGGGCCGGCGCTCCAGGGTCAGGCGCAGGCTTTCGCGCCTCCTCCACCAGGCGATGGCCGCGTGGTTGCCGCTGAGCAGGATTTCGGGGACCGCCCCGAAGTCCGCCTGGGCCGGGCGGGTGTACTGGGGATACTCCAGCAGCCCGCCCTCGAAGCTCTCGTCGCCGGCGGAGTCCACGTTCCCCAAGACCCCGGGCACCAACCGAACCACCGCGTCGAGCAGCACGCAGGCGGCCAATTCCCCGGAGCTGAGCACGTAATCCCCGACGCTCACTTCGGCGTCCACCGCGGCCAGGGCCCGCTCGTCGAGGCCCTCATAGTGGCCGCAGACCAGGATGAGGGCGTCCTCCGAAGCCAGTTCCCTGGCCAGGGACGGGGTCAGGGGCCGGCCCCGCGGGCTCAGGTGCAGCACCTTGGCCCCGGGGAGCTCGCGTCTCGCCTCGGCGACGGCCTCCAGCACCGGCAGCGCCTTGAGGACCATGCCGGCCCCGCCCCCGAAGGGGTGGTCGTCGGCCGTGGCGTGGCGGTCGCGGCAGTACCCGCGCAGGTCCACCGCGCTCCATTCGAACAGGCCTTTTTTTTGGGCCTGGCCCAGCATGCTCGAGTTCAGCGGCGAGGCCAGGGCCTCGGGGAAAAGGGCCAGAACCCGGGCGCGCACGGCCTCAGGCCTTGGCGCGGACCACCAGGTGGTAGCGGGTCTGCCGGGCGGTCGCGGCGGCCGAGAGCGCCTGGCGCACCGCCTTGGCGAGCCGGTGGTCGGTCCCGTCCACGCGGGCCAAGTCGGCCCGGGACAGCCGCACCGTCACCGTCACCGCGCCCTCCTCGGCTCGCTCCTCGAGGTCGCCGGGTTCCCAGGAAACCCCCAGGCCCCTCAGCAGCGTTTCGACCAGCGCCGTCATGCCTTTTGGGCCGCCTTGGCCGGGGCCGCCTTCGCGGGAGCCGCCTTGGCCGGGGTTGCGGTCTTCTTGCCCGCCTTGGGCTTGGACGGCGCCGGAGCGGTGTAGAGTCCCGCCTTCTTCAGCACGGTGCGCGCGGATTCGCTGACGATGGATCCCACGGAAAGCCAATGCCGCACGCGCTCGGCGTCCAGGCGCGCCTCGTCGCCGGCCTTGAGCACGGGCACGACCCCCAGGTTCTCGATGATCGCGCCCTTGTTGGCGCGGGCCTGGTCGATGACCACGAGGCGGTAGAACGGCCGCTTGGTGGTTCCCGTGCGCTTCAGCCGCAGTGCAGTTGCCATGGAGTGTCCCAGAGTGCGCGCCCCAAGGGCGGCCGGACGGGCCGCCCTTGGGCGCGGTTGAATGCATAGCCGAGGATCGGGCTTGAACCGACGACCTGTCGATTACGAATCGGACTTTTCCCGTTTATATACCGATAGCCCGTTTATTACCAATTGATATACTTCATTGTTATTACTAAATAATAAGTGATATCCTAGTCGATAGGTCGATACGC
>DAIDJD010000066.1 GCA_027451505.1 candidate division FCPU426 bacterium | reverse complement strand
GGCGCCGCCCTCCACCCTGACCCGGCGAAGTTCGTGGCGGCGGCCCCATTCCAACGCGCTGCGCACGGCCCCCACGATCCCGCCGGAATGCAACGGCTCCACCTGGAAGCCGGCCCGGCGGGCCCGCTGCAGCGCGGGCTTGAAGGCCCCCAGGCCGGCGAACCACACCGTCCGTCCGGCGAAGGGATCGGTGAAGACGCGCTCCCCGCCGCTGAGGCGGCCCTTGGGGTCGAGCACTAGGCGCCAGGGCAGGTAGCCGGCCTTGTCGGGGGGCAGCAGCGACGGGTCGTCGGCGGCCACGGTCCCGGCCCCCACCAGGACGGCGTCGCAGCGCCCCCGCAGGGCCCGGGCGTCCTCGCGGGCCGCGGAGGAGGTGATCCAGCGGCTCTCCCCCCGGCTCGTGGCGGTGCGCCCATCCAGGCTCGAGGCCGCCTTGAGCGTGAACCAGGGGCGCCCCCGGCGCACCGCCTCGAAGAAGTGGAAGTTGAGGCGTTCCGCCTCCTCCCGCATCACGAAGGGGCCGACCGCGACCCCCTTGGACTTGAGCAGGGCCAGGCCCCCTCCGGCCTTGGGATGCGGATCCGGACAGGCCGCCACGACGCGGGCCACCCCGGCCTCGGCCAGGGCCGCGGCGCAGGGGGGGGTGCGTCCGTAGTGGGCGCAGGGCTCCAAGGTCACGTAGACCGTGGCTCCGCGCGCCTTCGTCCCGGCCGCGGCCAAGGCGTCGACCTCGGCATGGGGCAGGCCCGCGCCGCGGTGCCAGCCCCGCCCCACCACCCGCCCGGCCTTGACCACCACGGCCCCCACCCAGGGGTTGGGCCAGGTTCGGCATTCGCCCTTGAGCGCCTCCTGGAGCGCCAACTCCATGAAGCGCCGGTCGGCGTCCGCGGCGACCCCCCCGGGGCGGGTCACGGCCGCCTCAACCCAGCTCCGCCACGACCCGGACCCGGCTGCCGGCGGGGGCCAGGGGGATGCGGTTGCCGGCCACGGCGGTCCCGTCGACGACCAGCGAGCGCACGCCCTTGCCCCCGCCCCGGTGGACCACCTCGATGTCGTAGACCGCCCCGCGGAAGGCGCGCACGGCCTTGAACCCGGGCCAGGCCTTGGGAAGGCAGGGATCCAGCGTCAGGGCGTCGTAGTCGGGCCGTATGCCCAGGATTCCCTGGCTCAGCGCGACGAAGGTCCAGGCCGCCGTTCCGGTGAGCCAGGAATTCTTGGCCTCACCGAAGACCGGCGCGTCCTTGCCCGCGATCATCTGGGCGTAGACGTAGGGCTCGGCGCGGTAGGTTTCGATTCGGTCCTCCTGGGCCGAGGGGCAGATGGAAAGGTAGTACTCCAGCGCCCGGTCGCCGTCGCCCAAAAGGCACCAGGCCAGGTGGATCCAGGTGTTGTTGTGGCAGAAGATGCCGGCGTTCTCCTTGACCCCGGGGGGGTAGCTGGTGACCTCCCCGAGCTCCTTGCGGTAGCGGGAGTAGGGCGGCTGCTGCAGGACGATCCCGTGGCGGGTGTACAGCTCCCGGTGCACGCTCTCGAGCGCCTCCCGGGCCCTGCCGTTGTCCTTCCCCGCCCCGCCCAGCACGCACCAGCCCTGGCTCTCGATGAAGATGCGCCCCTCGTCGCAGGAGGCGGCGCCGACCGGGTTCCCGGCGGCGTCGTAGGCCCGGCGGTACCAGCGCCCGTCCCAGGCCTGGCCCTCCACGGCCGCGAGCATCCCGGCGTGGTTGCCCGCATGGCGCCGGGCGTCCTCCGGCCGGCCCAGGTGGGCGTAGAGGGCCTCCATCTCGCGCGCGGCGTAGAGGAAGAGGCCCGCGATCATCACGCTCTCGGCCTTGCTGTCCTTGACGTCCCCGGCGGTCTGGAAGCTCTCGTTGGGCTCGGTGCTGAAGCAGTTCAGGTTGAGGCAGTCGTTCCAGTCGGCGTGCCCGATCAGGGGCAGCCCGTGGGGCCCGCGCTTGGCCAGGGTGTAGGCGATGCTGGTCTCGAGGTGGTGCAGCAGGTCCTCGCGGGAACCGGGCCGGTCGGCGTACCCCACGGGAGCCGAGAGGATGCCGACGTCGCCGCTCTCCTTGATGTAGGCGCACGTCGACAGCACCAGCCAAAGGTGGTCGTCGTAGAAGTCGCCTCCGATGTCGGCGTTGCCCTTCTTGGTGAGGGGCTGGTACTGGTGGTAGCAGGTGCCGTCGGAGAGCTGGGTGGCGGCGATGTCCAGGATGCGCTGGCGGGCGCGCTCGGGGATGAGGTGCACGAAGCCCAGAAGGTCCTGGTTGCTGTC
>DAIDJD010000065.1 GCA_027451505.1 candidate division FCPU426 bacterium | reverse complement strand
CCGACGGCTTCGCCATCGCCGAGGAGGACTTGGCCCTGAGGGGCGCGGGGGAACTGCTGGGCACGCGCCAGAGCGGGCTGCCCGAACTGCGCCACGCCGATCTCGCGCGCGACCAGGCTCTGGTGGCCGAGGCGCGCCGCGCGGCCGAGGCGCTCCTGGAGGCGGACCCGGACCTCGCGGATCCCGCGCACCGGCTGCTGCGCGAGGAGGTCCACCGGGGTTACGGCGAGAAGCTGGAGTTGGGTACGGTGGGCTGAGGCGGCGAAGGGCGCCTTTCAGGGGTTTCGGGCGACCACGAGCTCGAAACCGTGGCCCTTGAATGAACCGAAGGGCACGACCTCCGTGAGCTTCAATCCGGCCTCCACCACGAGATCCTGGAGGCGCAGGTCCTTCAGCTCAAGGCGGTGCTCCGGGAAGTCCGGCCCCACCAGCGAGAACGGGGCGACGGCCAGCAGGAGCCCCCCGGGGAGCAGCTTCGATCTCAACTGCCGCAGCGTCGAAGCCGGGTCGGGCACGTGCTCCAAGACGTGCAGGCACACGACGATGCCTTGACCGTTGGAGGCCTCCCCAAGATCCCGGAGGATCCTCACGCCAATCCCGGGCGCGCCCCGGAACCGCGCCGAAGTGAAGGCGCGGTTGTAGCGGTTCAGGTCCACCCCTTCCAGGCGCCGGAATCCGGCCCCGTGGAAGGCGTCCAGCACGGTTCCCACCCCGCAGCCGAAGTCCAGGACCGGGAGGCTGTGGGGGAGCAGGGCCCCGCATCGGCGCGCGAGGGCGGCCTTATCCGGGTCCGTGTCCCAATTGATCAGTTCGTGCACATAGGCATCGGTCTCGGCGTAGAATTCGTCGTCGCTCCGGCCGGCCGCCTTGAAGGCCTCGTACTGCCTCCGGGTATACACTTCCTTGTCCGCGGCCTTGGCGCGGACGGCGTCCAGGTCCTGGCCCGTCACCTCGGCGGCGAGTTCCAGCAGGCGTTCCATGTCCGCGGGCATCCGTCCCTCCTCGCGCGCGTCGGCCCCTACTTCCGGCCGCGCTCCAGGCGCAGGGTCTCGGTGACCGCGTCGCACACCGAGGCCGGCCCCCAGTACTGGATCGCCCCGGGGAAGCGGTACGCGTCGGCCTTGGCCCAGCCCTCGCGGGCCTTGGCGAAGGCCTTGAAGGGACGCCCCTCCAGCTCCACCAGGGCCTTGCGGATCACCGGCTTGTCGGCCCCGTGGCGCCGCTCCACGTTCATCATGCGCGTGATCGGGACGCCGCCGCACTCCCATTCCTTGGCCGGGCGGGTCAGGCCCGAGATCGCGCTCATCACCCCGGTCAGGCCCGCGGCCGCCAGGAAGCCGGCGTTGTAACCGAGGGCGTGGCAGTAGTCGGCGTCGAAGTTGCTCGGGAAGGCGCAGCGCCCCTCGTAGCCGAAGAAGTGGCCGATGGGGCTGAACTTGGCCTTGGTCCGCCCCGCCTTGCGCAGCGCCTCGATGCGCTCGCCGACCAGGCCCATCAGCAGCTTCTCGCTCTCGATGCGGCTGACCTGCACGTTGCCGTGGGGGTCGCGTTCGTCGAGCAATTGGGCCTGGATCTCCCGGGGCAGGCCCTGGAAGGCCATCTTGCTCAGGGCGCTCAGGCGCGCCTGCACGAAGTCCACGCGGGCGGCCGAGCCCTGCAGGGAGTTGAAGACCGCGGCCTCCTTGGCCACCAGTTCGTTGACCTCGCCGATGAGCGCCTTGATCTCGGGGATGAACTCCACCAGGCCCTCGGGCACCAGGACGACGCCGTAGTTGCGGCCCTCGGCCGCGCGGGAGGCCACCACCGCCGCGATCTCGTCGGCGATCCCGCCGAGGGTCTGCTTGCGCGCGGCCACCTCCTCGCTGATGAGGGCCACGTTGGGCCGGGTCTGGAGCGCGCACTCCAGGGCGATGTGGCTGGCGCTGCGGCCCATCAGCTTGATGAAGTGCCAATACTTCTTGGCGCTGAGGCAGTCGCGCTCCACGTTGCCGATGAGCTCGGAATAGGTCTTGGTCGCGGTGTCGAACCCGAAGCTGGCCTCGATGGCCTCGGTCTTCAGGTCGCCGTCGATGGTCTTGGGGCAGCCGAGGACCTGGAGCCCCATGCCGCTGGCGGCGAAGTACTCCGCCAGGACCGCGGCGTTGGTGTTGCTGTCGTCGCCCCCGACCACCACCAGCGCCGACACGCCCAGCGCCTTCAGGGTGCGGGCGCAGGCCTCGAACTGCTCGGGCGTCTCGAGCTTGGTCCTGCCCGAGCCGATCATGTCGAAGCCTCCCGTGTTGCGGTAGGACTCGGCCAGCGCCGAGGTGATCTCGAGGCTGCGGTTGTCGATCAGGCCCTGGGGGCCCCCCAGGAAGCCGATGAGCTTGTTCTTGGGGTTCAGGTCCCGCAGGGCGTCGTGCAGGCCGCAGACGACGTTGTGGCCGCCGGGGGCCTGGCCGCCGGAGAGCACCACGCCCACCTTCATGGGTTCGGTCCGCAGGGCGCCCTTGCCGGCCTGGAAGCGCACCTCCTCCTGGCCCTGGGTCTGCGGGAAGAGCTTGCGGATGGCGGGGTCCAGGCCGCCCTTGGGCTTGATCGTCTTGAGGGCGCTCTTGCGGCCCTTGCCCTTGAGGGCGTCGGGGAGCTTGGGCGCGTACTTCAGGCGCTCTTCCTGGAGCGGGGAGGGGACGGCGCTGCTGGCCATGGGGGTTCT
>DAIDJD010000064.1 GCA_027451505.1 candidate division FCPU426 bacterium | reverse complement strand
TTCGTGCAGTTGGACGAGGACACCAACAAGCGCCATTCCGGGAGCGGGCTGGGGCTGTCGCTGTCCCGGCGCATCGTGGAACTTCTGGGCGGCGAGGTGGGCCTCAAGAGCCGCGTAGGGCACGGCAGCGTCTTTTTCGTGATCCTTCCCTCAGGGCCCGCGCCCGCGGAGAACTGAATCCGCCCAGAGGCTTGGAGATGGGGACCACAGTTGTGGCAAGGTGGCCATAACTTTCCGGAAATAGCGGCGGAGGGGGCGGGAAAGTCCTTTTATTTCCACTTATGAAAAATAGGCTTTTTTAAAATAGTTAAGGCATCGGGAAGAGCCCCGGACTGGCATTGAACTTGCTTTAGTACAAGGGCGACCACTTTCCCCGGAGCGCTTGTGGATCCCAGCCGCCTTTTGATCGTCGACGACCACGTCGGAAACCTGAAACTTCTGCGCGTGCTGTTGGGCGGCGAGGGGTTCGAGGTCCGCACGGCCCTGAGCGTCCGGGAGGCCTTGGAGGCCCTGGAAACGTTCCGGCCCCGGCTCATCCTCACCGACATCCAGATGCCGGACATGGACGGGCTGGAATTCATCCGCCGACTCAAGGCCTCGCCGGAGACTCGGGAGATTCCGGTGGTGGCCGTCACGGCCTACGCGATGTCGGGGGACGAGCGCAAGGCCCGCGAGGCCGGGTGCGACGCCTACGTGACCAAGCCCATCGACACGCGCACGCTGCCGGACCTGCTGCGCGGGCTGCTGGGGACGCATTGAAGGCCGGGGCCGGAGTTCCGGCCCCGGATTCGAGTCGTGGAGGGAAGCCATGGAACGCGAAGCTTTGGAGGGCCTCCTGGCGATGGACGAGGCCCGCTTCCGGAGCCTGTTTCCGGAAGCCATGGAACGCCGTTACGCGAAGGGGGAGCCGTTGTGGTCGGCCGGGGACGAACCTGAGGCGGTGTGCTTGGTGCGCTCCGGCCGGGTGAACATGGCCATCCAGAGCGTCGAGGGATCCAACACCGTGGTGCATTTCTGTGCGCTGGGCCAGGTGTTCTGCCCCGCGGCCGGGCTGCGTGAGGGGCCCTATCCGTGCTCCGCCGTGGCCGCGGAGGACACCCTGGTCCTGGCCGCCCCGCGTTCCTCCTTCGCCCGCCTGGTCTGCCGCCTGCCCGAGTTCGCCCGGGGGCTCCTGACGCAGATGTCCGGACAGGTCTGCGAGGCGCATCGCAGCCAAGCCCTGCGCAACGCCCCGGTCCGGCAGAGGCTGGCGGGCTTGCTGGGCACCCTGAGCCAGCGCTATTCCGGACGGGCCCTGCCCTTCACCCGGAGGGAGCTCGCCGACATGAGCGGCACCACGGTGGAAAGCACCATTAGGACCCTGTCGTGCTGGGAGAAGAGCGGCGTCATCCGCAGCCACCGGGGCAGCATCGAGGTGCGCCGCCCCGACGACCTCGAGGAGGCCTCGGCGTGAAGGCCGTCCGCGCGGCCTTGGGGCTGGCCCTGGGCGCCTTCGCGGGCGTCCTCCCCGGAGCCGCGCCCGGCGTTCGCCCGGTCGCGGACGGTGGCGCCCGGGTTTCGCTTCGGAACCTCCCGGCCCAGGACTGCTACCGAATCCACGGCGCCTTCGACGCGGCGGGGACGCGCGCCCAAGTATGGCGCGTGCTCACCGATTACGACCACTTGGCCGGCGTGGTCGCGGGCCTGCGGTCGAGCCGGATCCTGGCCACGCAGCCGGGGGGCGTCGAGGTCGAGCAGGTGCTGGACGGGCGGTTCCTTTTGTTCAGGAAGGCTTTGGCGTTGACGTTGTGGGTCCGGGAGATGCCCTACGGCAGCCTCAGGTTCCGCGAGGCGGGGGGGCCGTTCCGACGCTACTCCGGGGCCTGGACGCTGAGCCCCCGGCCCGGTGGGGGCTGACGCATCGACTACACCCTCACCGTGAGCCGCGGGGACGTGGCCCCCCGCTGGCTCGAACCCGGCCTTTTCCGGCGCAACGCCGCGGCCCTTCTGCGCACGATGAGCCGCGCGGTCGCCTCGCGGGAGGCCGCGGAGGCGCGCGCCGGTGGTTTTACGGACGCCGTCCCCGGGGCCGGCGCAACGCCCCCCGGTGGACCGCCACCCCGGCCCGGGGCGGCGTTGCGCGCGCGCAACAACGCCGCCCGGTGCACCAACGGCGCGTATCCCTCCGGCGGCGCCGGCGGGATGGCTTTGGGTTCTTGAACCGCGAGGAAGGGGTTTCCGGCTCGGCCGCTTCAGCGGCGCCCGGGGAGCAGCGAGGCCCGAGCCGGGACGTCAGGGCCGGGTTTCCGGATCGGTGGACGGCGCCAAAAATTAATTAAATTTCATTTCCGTTTTTAGTTTTCCCCACGCGACAAATCCTTTATCGCCAAAACCGTGTGCGCCGCCGCTTCGCGGCTATGACCGCCGTCATTTCCGTCCGGGAGGGAGCCCGGGTAAGTTCGTCGAGGAAGGTCCGTCCTCCGGCCTGCGCCGGAGCGGGCCTCTCCTCGTCCCGGGCATGGCGGATCCGCCCCAGGTGGCGCGGACGATCCCCAGCCGACCGCCGCGTCCGCCCGCGCAAGGCGGAGGATGGAAAAAGGTCTGGGGCGTTCGCGCCACATCTGGCGCGCGACCGCCCTAGGCGGGCCCGAAAAAGGCGTGGAAATCGGGCGCCCGGGCATGGCACGCGGCTTGCAATCTGTTGCAACGGGGTCCCGGGCGCGCTGCGAACGGCCCGGGTCCACGAACCTCAAGGAGGGAACCATGAACGGCACTGCTCGGAAGATCGCGGGGGCGGCCTTGGGGGCCGCGCTGCTCCCCGGGG
>DAIDJD010000063.1 GCA_027451505.1 candidate division FCPU426 bacterium | reverse complement strand
ACGTCGGGCAGGGTGGGGAGGTCCTTGAAACGGTTGAGGGCGGCCTTCAGTTCGGCTTCGGGAAGCGTCACCCGCCCCCTCCGAAGGCGTCCAGGAAGTCCGCCAGCACCCTCCGGGGCGTTCGCGTCCCGTCGAGCACCGCTTGGGCCCGCGCGTGCTCGGCCGGGCCGAAGCGCAAGGCCCGCGCGCGGGCCAAGGCCCGCGCGGGGGGCAGTCCCAGGGCCCGCAGGCGCCGCACCCGCAGGGCCACCGGCGCCGCGACCAGGGCCACGGGCATCCCCAGATCCGGGGCCCCCATGTCGAAGTAGACCGCCGCCTCCACGACCCATTTCCCCCCATGGCGGCGCGCCTCGCGCACGCGCCGTTTGAGCAGCCCCAGGAAGGGGCCGTACACCAGGCGCCCGAGGCGACGGCGCGCCCGCGGATCCTTGAACACCGCCGCGCCCAGGCGCTGCGCGTCCAGGCCCCCGTCCGGACTCAGGACCCCCGGGCCGAAGGCCCGGGCCACCCGGCGCAGGAGCGCCGAACCCGGGACGTAAAGGGTTTTGGCGAGGGCGTCCCCGTCGATGCGCCCCCACCCGCGGCGGGCGAGAAGCGCCGCCAAGGTGCTCTTGCCCGAGCCGCTGGGTCCCGTCAGGAGAACCATGCTAACACCAGGGCGCATGACTTTCAAACGTGTTGACAGGGCGTCCGCCCCCGCGCCGCGCTCAGGACTTGGCATCGGCCCAATTCCCCCCCATCCCCACCTCGACGACGAGGGGGACGTCCAGCCGCAGGGCGCCCTCCATGGCCGCCCGGACCTTGGGGGCCAGTTCCTTGGCCTCCCCGCGCTCGACCTCGAGGACCAGTTCGTCGTGGACCTGCATGATCAGCCGGCTGCGGGAGCCCGACCGCCGCAACAGCGCGTCCACGGCCAGCATGGCGCGCTTGATTAGGTCCGCCGCCGTGCCCTGGATGGGGAGGTTGGTGGCCACGCGCTCGGCGTGCTCGCGGGCCACCCGGTTGCGGCTGAGGATTTCGGGGATGGGGCGCCGGCGGCCCAGCAGGGTCCGGGCATAACCCTTGGAGCGGGCCTCTTCCTTGCATCCCTCGAGGAAGTCCCGGACCTTGGGGAAGCCGGCGAAGTAGCCCTCCAGGAAGGCCCGGGCCTCCCGGAGCGGCACCCCGCATTCCCGGCTCACCCTGAAGGGGCCCATCCCGTAGAGCACCCCGAAGTTGATGACCTTGGCCCGCGAGCGCATCTCCGGCGTCACCGCGCCGGGGTCGACGTGGTTCAGGCGGGCGGCGGTCTCGGCGTGGATGTCGCGGCCGCTGGCGAAGGCCTCCTTCAGCACCGGGTCGCCGCTGGCGTGGGCGAGGATGCGCAGTTCCACCTGGCTGTAGTCGGCCGCCAGGATGAGCCCCCCGCGCTTCCCGGGAACGAAGGCCGCGCGGATGCCCCGGCCCAGCTCGCCGCGCACGGGGATGTTCTGGAGGTTGGGGTCGGTGCTGCTGATGCGCCCGGTGGCCGTGGACGTCTGGTTCCACACGCAACGGATGCGCCCGTCCGGGGAGACCAGGCGGGGCAGCGCCTGCAGGTAGGTGCCGCTGAGCTTGGCGAGCTGGCGGTGCTCCAGCACCAGGGCCGGAAGCTCATGCGACTCGGCCAGGGATTCGAGCACCTCGTTGTCGGTGGAGTATCCGGTCTTGGTGCGCCGCCCGGCCTCGAGTTTGAGCCGGTTGAACAACACGTCGGCGAGCTGGGCCGGCGAGTTGAGGTTGAAGTCGGTGCCGGCCGCCGCCAGGGCCAGGGCGCGGAGGCGCGCCATCTCATGCTGGGCCTGGGCCTCGATGCCGCCGAGCACCTCCGGGTCCACCCGCACGCCCGCCGATTCCATGGCCGCGAGCACCGCCACCAGGGGGGCCTCCAGGTCCGCGTACAGGCTCCCCATTCCATCGGCCTCCAGGGCCTCCCGCAGGCGCGTCCCCAGGCGGGCCAGGACCCGCGCGGACGCGGCCAAGTCCGCGTCCGCGGGCACGAGGAGGCCCCCCGCCTCGCCCGGGACCGCGAGCCCGGGGTCGAGGAATTCGGCGGCCTCGCCCAGGTCGCGAACCTCCCGGTCGCTGCGCAGAAGCCAGGCGCCCAGGCGCAGGTCGAGGACGCCCGGGAGGGGCTCCAGCCCGGCGTCGTGCAGGCAGCGTTGGAGGGGCTTGGAATCGAACAGGACCGGGGCGGCCAGGCCGGACAGGGTCCGGCGCAGGCCGGCCCAGCCCGCCGGGTCGAAGGCGACCGCCGCGCCGCCCTGGGCCAGGACCGCCCGCCGCGGCTCCTCGCCCCCGGCGGCGGGGGCCGGATGCAGGGCCACGCCGCAGGGCGCCGCGGCGTCGAATCCCAGGGCCGCCAGGCGGGCCCGGGTGGGCGGGGCCGACAAGACCCCCACGGCGACCGGGCCTTCGGACGCGACCGCACTGGCGGACGCGGCGGACGCGACCGGTCCCGCGGACGCGACCGGCTCCGGCGCCGCCGACGGCGGGGGGGCCGCGCCCGTCCCGCGCCCGCCCCGTTCGAACTCCGCCAGAAGGCTGCGCAGACCCAGCTCCTTGAGCAGGGGGACGAGGCGCCCCGGGTCGGGCCCGCGGAAGGCCAGGTCGCCCAGGCCCACCCCCAGGTCCAGGTCGTCCCTCAGGCAGGCCAGGCGCCAGCTCAGGCGGGCGGCCTCGGCGTGCGCGCGCAGATTCTCGCCCACGCGGCCCTTGATGTCCGGGGCGGCCTTGAGCACGGATTCGAGGTCGCCGTGCTCGGCCAACAGCTTGGCCGCGGTCTTCTCCCCCACCCCCGGGACCCCCGGGATGTTGTCGGAGCTGTCCCCCATGAGGCCCAGCAGGTCGGCGATGCGCCCGGGGTCCACGCCGAAGCGCTCCCGCACCTGCTCCGGGCCGTAAAGGCTGGCGCCCTTGGGGTTCTCGCGGTGGACCCGCACCCCCGGCCCCACGAGCTGGAGGATGTCCTTGTCCGAGGTCAACAGGCGCACTTCGCAGCCCGCGGCCCGGCCCAGGCGCGTGAGGGTCGCCATGATGTCGTCGGCTTCGAAGCGGGGCTTCTTGAGCAGCGCCCACCCGTAGGCTCGGGCGGCCTCCTCCACGACCGGGAACTGCTCCAGGAGGGCCTCCGGGGGGGCGTCGCGGTGGGCCTTGTATTCGGCCAGCATCTCGTCGCGGAAGCTCCCCCCGGGGGAGTCGAAGGCCACGGCCGCGTAGTCGGGTTTGAACTCGCGCTCGGCCCGCCGCAGCGCCCCGGCGAACCCGAAGACGGCGTTGGTGGGGCGCCCCTTCGGCGAGGTCATCTCGGGGACGGCGTAAAAGGCCCGGAAGGCGTAGGCCATGCCGTCGAGCACCACGAGGACCTTAGGACGGGCCGGGACGGCCATGGAAACCCCTTTAGCCAGGGATGATCTGCTGCGGCTGCGGCTGCGCCGCGCCGCATTGCGGCAGCGGCAGCGGCAGCGCCGCGCCGCATCGCGGCAGCGCCGCGTCCACCAGTTCACGGGTGGCGGCGTGGGCCGGCGCGCGCAGCAGCCGCTCCGCCGGCCCCTCCTCCACCACCTTCCCCGCGTCGAGGACGGCGACCCGTCCGCAATGGGCCCGCGCCAAACGCAGGTCGTGGGTCACCAGCACCAGGGCCATGCCGCCGGCGTCGGTGAGCCCGCGCAGGAGGCCCATGAGCTGGGCCTGGAGTTCCAGGTCCAGGGAGCTCACCGGCTCGTCGGCGACCAGAAGCCTGGGACGGGTGGCCACGGCCCGGGCCAGGGCGACCCGCTGGCGCTGGCCTCCGGAGAGTTCGTGGGGGCGGCGGGCGGCCAGGGCCGGATCCAAGGCCACCCTCTCCAGCAGCCCGGCGGCCGCCTCGCGGCGCGCGGCCCCCTTGAGGCCTTCGTGGACGGCGAGGTTTTCGGTGACGATGTCGCCCACGCTCCAGCGGGGGTCCAGCGAGGACCCCGGATCCTGGAAGACCATCTGGAAGTCGCGGCGCAGGCGCCGCAGGTCCTTGGCGGGAAGGCGCCGCAGGGGGCGCCCCAGGAACTCCACCTCCCCGGCGTCGGGCGGGTCGAGCCACAGAAGGGCCCGGGCCAGGGTGGACTTGCCCGAGCCGCTCCCGCCCACCAGGGCGAGGCGCTCGCCCGCGCCCAGCTCCAGGTCCACGCCGTCGAGCGCGCGCACCCGCCGGGCGCCCCCCGGCACCCTGAATTCCTTGACGAGCCCCTTGGCCCGGATCAACGCGTCCATGCTCGCCTCACGCCAGGGCCGCCGCCGCCCGCGCGAGCCGGGCCGCCGCGCCCCCCGGATCGCGGATGAGCCCCTCCAGGGGGCCCCGCTCCACGACCCGACCCCGCTCCATCACCATGGCCTCCCGGGCCAGGGCGTGGACCACCGCCGGATCGTGGCTGATCACCAACAGCGCGAAACCGATCTCGCGCCGCAGGCCCTCCAACAGGCCCACGATGCGGGCCTGGACCGCCGCGTCCAGGGCCGTCGTCGGCTCGTCGGCGATGAGCAGGCGGGGACCGGGGGCCAGCGCCAGAGCCAGAAGGGCCCTCTGGCGCATCCCGCCCGAAAGCTGGTGGGGATAGCGGCGGGCCGCCTCGGCCCCCGGGATGAGCTCCACCCGCTCCAGCCAGCCGGAGGCCTCCTCCAGGGCCCGGGCGCGGTCCAGGCCCCGATGCAGGCGCAGCCCCTCGGCGACCTGGTCGCCCACGCGCATCAGCGGGTTCAGGGCCGCGAAGGGCTCCTGGAACACCAGGGCCACGCCGGAACCGCGCACGCCCCCGGCCCCGGGGAGCCCCAGGATCTCGCGACCATCGAAGCGGACGCTGCCCCAGGCCCGCGCCCCGGGCGGGAGCAGGCCCAGGACGGCCAAGGCGGTTAGGCTCTTCCCCGATCCCGAGACCCCCAGAAGCCCCAGCCCGGCGCCCGCCTCCAGGGAGAAGGACACCCCGTCCACCACCGGCGCGGCGTCCCCGAAGGCGACCCCCAGGCCCTCCACCTCGAGCAGGCTCACCGCGCCTCCCGGGGGTCCAGGCGCCGGCGCGCGGCCTCGCCCAACTGGTTGACCAGCAGCACGACCGCGAAGATCGCCAGGCCGGGGAAGACGCTCAGCCACCAAGCCTCGGGGGCCGCGTCGCGCCCGTCGGCCAGCAGGCTGCCCCAGCTCGCCTGCGGCGGCTGCACGCCCAGGCCCAGGAAGCTCAAACCCGATTCCATCAGGATGGCGTCGGCCACGCCGAAGGTCAGGGACACGTAGATCGGAGCCAAGGCGTTGGGGAGCACGTGCCCCAGCAGCACGGACGCGGGCCGGGCCCCGGAGGCGCGCGCCGCCAGCACGAACTCCCGGCCCTTGAGGCTCTGGACCTCCGAGCGCACGATCCGCGCCATGCCGGTCCATCCCGTCAGCGCCAGGACCAGGACCACGTTGCCCTCCCCGGGCCCCAGGACGGCGATCAGCGCCAGGAGCAGGAACAGCGAAGGGACCGCCAGGAGCACGTCGGCGCAGCGCATGATCGCCGCGTCGACCCAGCCGCCGGCGTACCCGGCCCAGCCCCCCAGGATGGCCCCCAGGCCGGTCAGGGCCGCGGCCGACGCCAGTCCCACGCCCAGGGAGACCCGCGCGCCGGTGAGCATGCGGGAGAGCACATCGCGGCCCAGGGCGTCCCGCCCCAGCCATTGGCCCGGGGAGGGCGGGGCGAAGCGCAAGGCCACCCGGATGAGGTCCGGGTCCTCCGGGCGGATCCAGGGCGCCAGCAGGGCGGCCAAGCCCAAGGCCAGGAGGAGCAGGCCCGCGGCCAGGGTCGGCCCGCTCCAGAAGGCAGGCCGGCTCACGGCACCGCGATGCGGGGATCCAAGGCCGCGGAGCAGAGGTCCGCCGCCAGGTTCCCCAGCACCGTGAGCACCGCCGCCACGAAGCCCAAGCCCAGGATCACGGGGTAGTCGTAGCCGGTGGCGGCCTGCCAGGCCAGGAGCCCCATCCCCGGCCAGGAGAAGATCGTTTCGACGATGACGCTGCCGCTGAGCAGTCCGGGCAGGCTCAGCCCCAGCAGGGCGACCACGGGAAGCAGGGCGTTGGGCAAGGCGTGCCGCCGGAGGACCTGGCCCTCGGGGAGGCCCTTGGCCCGGGCGGTCCGGATGTAGTCCTGGGAGAGGACCTCGAACATGCTGTTGCGCACGTAACGGGAGACCGCGGCCCAGGCCCCCAGGGTGGAGGCCAGCAGCGGACCGGCGGCGTGCCAGAGGATGTCGGCCCAACGCCGCCAGGCCGGCGCGTCCTCCAGGAGCGGAGAAAGGTACCCCGACACCGGGATCAGGCCCAGGCGCGCGCCCAGGAAGACCTGCAGCAGGAGGGCCACCCAGAACACCGGCAGGCAGTACGCGGCGAAGGTGAAGGCGGAGAAGGCCCGGGTCAGGGGGGCCCGCGGGCGGACCGCGGAGAGGACCCCGAAGGGCACGCCCACCCCGAAGACCACCGCCAGGGACAGGCCGTTCAGGAGCAGCGTGGCCGGGAGGGCCGCCGCGATCTTCGAGATCACGGGCCGCTGGTCCCGGAAGCTGTCGCCGAAGTCCAGCCGCGCCAGGCGGCCCAGCCAATCCCAGTACTGTTCGGGCAGGGGACGGTCGAGCCCGTAGAGGCGTCGCAGCGCCTCCACCGAGGCCCGCGAAGTGCGCATGCTCAGGCCGGTCTGGGCGCCCACGGGCGAGCCCGGGGCGAGGTGCACCAGGGCGAAGGTGAGCACCGAGATGCCCAGCAGGAGCGG
Source organism: candidate division FCPU426 bacterium (assembly GCA_027451505.1). GTDB lineage: Bacteria > Oederibacteriota > JAJYGY01 > JAJYGY01 > DAIDJD01 > DAIDJD01. The sequence continues at coordinate 6,931 of DAIDJD010000063.1, read as the reverse complement.
GACCGCCAGGAGCAGGCGGCGGAGGGCGTAGCGCAGGAGCAGGGGAACCCCCGGAGGGTCGCGCCCGGGAAGGGGCGCGGCGGGCCCATTGTAGGGATTCCGGGGCGCGGCCACAAGCCGGGGCCGGGGCCGCGGGTCAGTAGGCGATCTGGGCGCTCTTGGGGACGTACCAGCGGGTGGGCCAATACCAATCGTAGCCCGTGGGGGTCTCCAGCAGGCCCTGGAACTTCAGGCTGACGGCGCTGAGATCGTCGGGGCAGTAGAGGAAGGCGACGGGCTGGAGCGCGGCCAAGCGGCGGTGGAAGGCGCGGTAGATGGCGATGCGGCGGGCCGGATCGAAGGTGGTGCGCCCCTCCTCAAGGAGTCGGTCGCACGCCGGGTCGTCGAAGCCGATGAAGTTCAGCCCGCCGGGGCCGCGCTGGCTGGAGTCCCAGATGGCGTATTCGTCCGGATCCAGTCCCAACTGCCAGGCCAGCAGCACGGCGTCGAAATCGCGGGTGTCGATGCGCTGGGAGATCAGGGCCGACCACTCCAGGGTGCGCACCCGCACGCGCACACCGATCCGCGCGAACTGCTGCTGGAGGATGAGCGCGCCGCGCTCGCGGGCCTCGTTGCCCTGGTTGGTGAGGATGGTGAAGGCCAAGGGCCGCCCGCCCTTGGCGCGCAGGCCGCCGGGCCCCCGGGTCCACCCGGCCTCGTCCAGCAGCGCCGCGGCGCGGGCGGGGTCATAGGGATAGGGCTTCACCGAGGGGTCGTAGGCCGCCATGAGCGGGGAGTAGGGCCCCGAACAGGGGCGCCCCAGGCCCAGCAGGGAGCCCCGGATGAGCTCCCCGCGGTCGATGGCGTAGGAAAGGGCCCGCCGCACCCTCACGTCGTTGAAGGGCGCCCGCGCGAGGTTGAAGCCGAGGTAGGCGTACTCGTCCAATCCGGGGTAGCGGAAGGCGCGGGCCACGGCGGTGAAGGCGGGCTCCCCGGACCGGTGCAGGTACTGGCCCGGCTGCAGGGTCATGCCGTCGATGCCCCCGGTCTCGAGTTCCAGGAGCTGGGTGGCCGGTTCGGGGACGAACTTCACCAGGACCCGGGCGATGCGGACCGGGCCGCCGAAGTAGGAGGGGTTGGCCTTGAACTCGACGTACTGCTTGTCCAACCAGCTTTGGAACACGTAAGGGCCGGTGCCCACGGGGGCCCGGTTGAAGGGGGCCGCGGCGAGGTCCCGGACGCCCTGGAGCAGGTGCCGCGGCAGAAGGCCCACGGTCCAGGCGTCCAGGGCCGGGGCGAAGGGGCGGCGGTAGCGCACCACCAGCGTCAGCGGGTCGGGCGTGGCGACCGACTCCACCAGGTCGAAGCCGCTCTTGAGCGGGCTGGGGACCCGGGGGTCCATGATGGCGGCCTCGGTGAAGGCCGCGTCGGCGGAGGTGAAGGGAGCCCCGTCCTGCCAGCGCACCCCCGGGCGGAGGCGGAAGACGATGGTCCGGCCCCCGTCGCGCACGCTCCAGGAGCGGGCCAGGTCCCCCTCCAGGGTGAGCTTGGGGCCGTAGCGCAGCAGGCCGTCGAAGACGAGGGAACAGAGGTTGGCGCTGGCGGAGTCCGAGGCCAGGATGGGGTCGAGGGTGGCGGCCTCCCCTCCGGCGGCCTCGATCCGGGCGCCGCCGAAGGCCGGGATCCCGGCGTCGGGCAGATGCCGGTAGTCCGGCGCGCGGCGCGAGCAACCCGCCGCCAGGAGGAAGGCCGCCAGGACGGCCGCGGCGGTTCCGCGGGCCCGGGTCACGCCGGCCGTTCGCCCACGAACAAGGTCGCCGCTCCCAGGGTCAAGGGGTGGGCCCGGGGCCGAACCAGTCCGGCCGAGGCCATGGCCTCCAAGACCCGCTCCGGGCTCCAGAAGGACTTGATGGTGTCGCGCAGGTAGCGGTAGCCGTCCTTATGCCCGCTGAGCAGGGCGCCCACGGCCGGGACGTAGAGGTTGAGGACCGGGGCGTAGAGGGCGCGCTGCCATGCTTTCGGCGGACGGGTGAGCTCCAGGACCAACACGCGCGCGCCCGGGCGGGCGACGCGCGCCATCTCACGGAAGTAGAGCCCCGGGTCGGTGATGCTGCGCAGCACCCAGGCCGAGGCCACGGCGTCGAAGGAAGCCTCCGGATAAGGGAGCTCCAGGGCCGAGCCGCGCGTCCAGCGCAGGCCCCAGCGGTCCTTTTCCCGGGCGCGCGCCAACATGCCTTCGGAGAAATCGAGCCCCTCCCCGCGCAGCCCCGGCACCCGCCGGGCGAACTCCATCAGGAGGTCCCCGGTGCCGCAGCCCACGTCCAGCACCTGGGCGGCGGGGCCGGCGCCCGACGCCTCCACCAGGCGGGACCGCCAGCCCCGGTCCAGGCCGAAGGAGAGCAGGCGGTTGGCGAGGTCGTAGGAGGGCGCCACCGCGTCGAACAACGACGTGACGTAGGCCTGCTTCCCCGCCGCGTCCGGATGGACCGGGGCGTCGTAGCGGGTGAACTCCGGCTTCAGGTCGGGCATGCGCGCCGCCGGGCGCTAGCGGGAGCCGGCACCCGAGGGCGCGGAGGGCGCCGCGGGTGCGGAGCCCTGGGCCGGCGCCGGGGCCGCCTGAAGCGGGGCGGGGGCGGCCTTAAGCGGGGCGGGCGCGGCCTTAAGCGGGACGGGCGCTCCCGGGGCTCCCGCGGGGAGGCCCGGGAGCCCGCGCGGCGCCGGGGCGGCCGGGACGTTGGCCATGGCCCCGCGGTAGCCCGAGGCATCGCCCACGGCCATGCGCGCCAGCACGATGCAGATCACGCCGAAGGCCACGGCCAAGCCCGCGGTGACCTTGATGAAGACGTCCCGCCCCCCCGAGCCACCGAACATGGCCTGGCTGGCGCCGCCCATGCTGAAGCCCACGCCAGCGCCCTTGCCCTGCTGGATGAGGACGATGAAGATGAGCAGGACGCAGATGATGGAGAACAGGATGTAGAGAAGGGTTTCCATGGGACGCCTCGCAGGGATCAGAAGTGGACCAGGGCCCCGAAGCTGTCGGGCTTCAGGCTCGCGCCGCCCACCAGGGCCCCGTCGATGTCCGGCTGGGCCATGAGTTCGCGCACGTTGTCGGGCTTGACCGAACCCCCGTACTGGATGACCGCGGCCTCCGCGACCGCGGAGCCCCACGCCCCCTGGATCAGGCCCCTGAGGTGCGCGTGCACCTCCTGGGCCTGGGCCGGGGTGGCGGTGCGGCCCGTGCCGATGGCCCACACGGGCTCGTAGGCCACCGCCACGCGCGCCATGGCGGCCGAATCCACGCCCTCCAGGCTCCCGAGCAGGTGGTCCCGGACGACCTCGAAGGTGCGGCCCGCCTCGCGTTCCTCGAGGCGTTCCCCGACGCACAGGATCACGGAAAGGCCCTCGGCCAGCGCCGCGCGGACCTTGCGGTTGGCGGTGGCGTTGGTCTCGCCGAAAAGCTGGCGGCGTTCGCTGTGGGCCACCAGGGTGAAGGTCGCCCCGGCTTCCTTGACCATGGCGGCGCTCACCTCGCCGGTGAAGGCCCCTTCGCGTTCCCAATGCAGGTTCTGGGACCCGACCTCGATCCCGGAGCCCCGCAGGGCCTGGGCCACCGCGTGCAGGCAGGTCAAGGGGGGGCAGACCCCCACATGGACGCCGGCGCGGCCGCCCAGGCCGAGGGACTTGAGGGACCCGGCCATGGCCACGGCCTCGGCCACGGTCTTGTACATCTTCCAGTTGCCGACGATCAGCTTGGGGCGGGCCATCACTTGTCCGTGAGCGCGAGGACGCCGGGCAGGGGCTTGCCCTCCAGGTACTCCAGGGAGGCGCCGCCGCCGGTGGAGACGTGGCTGACCTTCTTGGAGAGGCCGGCCTTCTTGATGGCCGAGGCGGAGTCCCCGCCGCCGACCACGGTCACGGCGCCGGAGGCGGTGGCGTCGGCAAGGGCCTGGGCCACGGCGAAGGTCCCCTTGGCCGAGGCGTCGATCTCGAAGACGCCCATGGGCCCGTTCCAAAGCACGGTCTTGGCCCCGCGCACGGTCTTGGAGAAGGCCTCGGCCGTGGCCGGACCTATGTCCACCGCCTCCCAGGCCTTGGGGATGGCGTCCAGGGCGCAGGTCTCGAGCCGGCCCAAAGTCCGGCCCCCGAAATCCAGGCGGTCCGTCACCAGGCAATCCGTGGGGAGCATCAGCTTGTCGCGGTGCTTCTCCAGGAGCTCCTTGGCCAGGGCCACCCGATCGGGCTCCACCAGGCTGTTGCCGGTCTCGTAGCCCAGGGCCTTGGCGAAGGTGTAGGCCATGCCGCCGCCGATGATGAGCTTGTCGACCTTGGGCAGCAGGCTGTTGATGACGTCGATCTTCCCGCTGACCTTGGCGCCCCCGATGAGGGCCACGAAGGGCCGCGCCGGGTGCTCGAGGGCCTGGCCCAGGAAGTCGAGCTCCTTTTTCATCAGGTAGCCGCTGGCGCGCTGCGGCAGGGTGATCCCGGCCACCGAGGAATGGTCGCGGTGGGCGGTGCCGAAGGCGTCGTTGACGTAGAGGTCGCCCAGGCGCGAGAGGGCCGCGCGGAACTCGGCCACCTTGGCCTTGTCCGCGGCGAGCTTGGTGCCGTCCTCGAGCTTGACCTTGCCCTCCTCCTCGATGTGGAAGCGCAGGTTCTCCAGAAGGACGACCTCGCCGGGCTTGAGGGCCTTGCAGGCGGCCTCGACCGCCGGGCCGACGCAGTCCTCCAGGAAGCGCACGGGCACCCCCAGAAGCTCCTGGAGCCGGACGGCCACCGGCTTGAGCGTGAACTCGGGCTTGCGTTGCCCGTCGGGCCGGCCCAGGTGGCTCATGACCACCAGGGAGGCGCCCTTGGAAAGCAGGTACTTCAGCGTGGGGAGGGCGGCGGCGATGCGCTTGTCGTCCTCCACCTTGCCGTCCTTGACCGGCACGTTGAAGTCGACGCGGACCAGCACCCGCTTGCCGGCGGGGGCGAGGTCTTCCACGAACAGCTTGGGCATGGCGATCCTCGGATGGGCCGGGCTCCGGGCGGGGGCCCCGCGGCCCGGAAAAAAAGGACGGCCGGGCCGGGGCCCCGCCCCGCGGCGGCGGCCCCGGCCCGGCCCGAAGGGCCTAGAGGCCCTTGGAGACGACCAGCTTGGCCAGGTCGACGACGCGGTGGGAATAGCCCCACTCGTTGTCGTACCAGGCCACGAGCTTGAAGAAGTTCTTGTTCAGCTCGATGCAGGCCCCGGCGTCGAGGATGGACGAACGGGAGTCGTGGATGAAGTCGCTGGAGACGACCTCGTCCTCGGTGTAGCCCAGCACGCCCTTGAGGTAGGTCTCGCTGGCGCGCTTCATCGCCGCCTTGATGTCCGCCAGGCTGGTCTCCTTGACGGTGCGGAAGGTGAGGTCCACGACGCTCACCGTGGGGGTCGGCACGCGGAAGGACATGCCCGTGAGCTTGCCCTTGACCTCGGGCAGGACCAGGGCCACGGCCTTGGCCGCCCCGGTGGAGCTGGGGATGATGTTGATGGCCGCGCTGCGCCCGCCCTTCCAGTCCTTCTTGCTGGGGCCGTCCACGGTCTTCTGGGTGGCGGTGTAGCTGTGGATGGTGGTCATGAGGCCCTCGGAGAGGCCGAAACCCTCCTTGAGGACCACGTGCACGACCGGGGCCAGGCAGTTCGTGGTGCAGCTGGCGTTGGAGATGATGCGCTGGTCCTTGGTCACCTTGTCGTCGTTGACGCCCATGACCACGGTGATGTCCTCGCCCTTGGCCGGGGCCGAGATGATGACCTTCTTGGCGCCGGCCTCGAGGTGGCCCTTGGCCTTCTCGGCGTCGGTGAACAGGCCCGTGCACTCGAGCACCAGCTCGACGCCCAGGGCCTTCCAGGGCAGTTCCGCCGGGGTCTTGGCCGAGACCACCTTGATCTCGCGTCCGTCCACCACCAGCACGTCGTGGTCGGGGCGGTCGGCGGCGGACTTCTTGGAGGCCACCGAGCCCTTGAAGGCGCCCTGGGTGGAATCGTACTTCAGCAGGTAGGCCAGGTTGTCCGCGGGCACGATGTCCCCGACGGCGACGACGTCGAACTCCCGGCCGAACAGGCCCTGCTCGTGCAGGGCCCGGAAGACCAGGCGCCCGATGCGCCCGAATCCGTTGATCGCGACTTTGACAGGCATGACTCCTCCGCTTCAGGAAACGGTAAGGGTACAGGCAGAAAAAGGATTATGCCGGGCCCCCCGTCTTGAAGTCAAGGCCCGGCGGGTTTATGCTTCCCCTGCAACCCAAACCCAAGACCGGGGGAACCCATGTACAAGATCGTGCTGCTGCGCCACGGGGAAAGCCAATGGAACGCGGAGAACCGCTTCACCGGATGGACCGACGTCCCCCTGGCGGAGAAGGGCGTCCAGGAGGCCCGCGAGGCCGGGCGCCTGATGGCCAAGGAAGGCTTCGCCTTCGACTTCGCCTTCACCAGCGTGCTGCAAAGGGCCAACGAGACCCTGCACCTGGCGCTGAAGGAGATGGGCGCCCTGTGGCTGCCGACGCGGAAGGACTGGCGCCTGAACGAGCGCCACTACGGGGCCCTGCAAGGGCTCAACAAGGCCGAGACCGCGGCCAAGCACGGGGAGGAGCAGGTCAAGATCTGGCGCCGCAGCTACGACATCCCGCCGCCGGCCCTGAGCCCCACCGATGAACGGCACCCCTCCCGGGACCGCCGCTACGCCGGCCTGCCCGCCAAGGCCCTGCCCCTGACCGAGGCGCTCAAGGACACCGTGGCGCGGGTGGTCCCCTACTGGATCGGCGAGATCGCCCCGCGCATCAAGTCCGGCCAGCGCCTCATCGTCGCGGCCCACGGCAACAGCATCCGGGCCCTGGTGAAGTATCTGGACCAGATCAGCGACAAGGACATCGTCGAGTTGAACATCCCCACCGGGGTGCCCCTGGTCTACACCCTGGACGCCCAGCTCAACCC
>DAIDJD010000062.1 GCA_027451505.1 candidate division FCPU426 bacterium | reverse complement strand
GGGGTGGGGGACCGCATCCTGATGCTCGAGAACGCCTTCTACTCCGTGATCTCGCCGGAAGGCTGCGCCTCCATCCTTTGGCACGACTCCAAGAAGGCCCAAGCCGCCGCCGCCGCGCTCAAGGGCACGGCCCGCGACCTGCTGGCCCTGAAGGTGATCGACGAGGTGGTGCCCGAACCCCTGGGGGGCGCGCAGCGCGACCCGGCCCGGGCCGCGGCGGACCTCAAGGCCGCCCTGGTCCGCGCCTTCGACGGGCTGCACGGGCTTGAGCCCGGGGAACTGGTGCGCCGCCGTTACGCCAAGTTCCGCGCCATGGGGCAGTGGCGGGAAGGCGCGGCGGCGTGAGGCGCGCGGGCCTGGCGGCGCTGCTGGGGGCCCTCGCGCTCCTGCCCGTCCGCGTCCGAGCGGCGGGGACCGCTCCGGGCGCCCCGCCGTCCGCCGCCCACCCCGCGCCCGTCGTGCTGCTGGATCCCGGGCACGGCGGGACCGATCCCGGCGTGACCGCGGGCGGCCTGCGGGAGTGCGACGTGACCCTGGCGCTGGCCCAACGGGTGGCGGCCCTGCTCAAAGCCGCGGGGGTGGACGCCCGTCTGACCAGGGACGGCGACGAATCCTTGAGCGTCTCCGCCCGCGTGGCCGAGGCCAACGCGCTTCAACCGGAGGCCCTGGTGAGCATCCACGTCAACGCGGCGTTCCAGACGGCGGCCCGGGGCCCCCGGCTGTTCGTGCCCGCCCCCGGCGGCCCGCAGGACCTCCCGCAGGCCCCGCTGTGGCGCGAGGCCGCCGATGAGCACGCGGCGGCCTCGCGCGTCCTCGGCCTGAGCCTGGCCCGCGCCTTGGGCGTGGAGGGGCCGCGCCAAGTGGAGACCCTCAAGCTTGCGTTGTTCCGGGGCTTGAGCGTACCCGCCTGCCTGGTGGAGGTGGGGTTCGCCACCAACCCGGCGGACCTCGCCGCGCTCAAGGACCCCTCCCACCTCCAAACCCTGGCCGCGGAACTCGCGCATGGCATCGGCGGCTTCCTGGCCTCGCCTTCCGGAGCGGCGCGTGCGCGGCCTTAGGCGCCGCGGCGTCGGGGCCCTGGCCCTTTGGGCGGCCTCCATCGCGTTGGCCGTGCTCCCCGGCTGTTCCCGCCGTGAGGCGGCGCCGGCGCCGGCGGCCCCCCGCCTGTTCACGGGCCGGGAGGGGCGACGCCGCATCGAGCTGATCTTCCCCTCCGGGATCCGGCCCGGGTTCGTCGAGACCCGGGGCACCATCTACGCCACCGCCTCCATGGTGGCCCAGGCCAAGCAGGTGCTCATGGCCCTCATGGCCGGCCCACCCCCGTCCGCGGTCTCCCGCGGCGCCGTCGCCTGCTTCGGGCCTAAGGCCGCCTACAACGAGGTCTACCTGGACGGCCAGGGACTGGCCGTGGTGGACCTCCCCGCCGCCACCGTCGACGCCCTGCCCGGGGGCACCTCCAGCGAGGTGGCCGTGCTCTACTGCCTCGTGCGTACGCTGTGCGCGGACATCCCCGGGGTCGTCCGGGTGCAGATCCTCATCGACGGATCCCGGGCCGAGACCCTGCGCGGCCACTTCGACCTGCGCGACCCGCTGAGCCCATCCGACTTCTGACCTTTCCTAGGACCGGCAACCACCCATGCGAGAACTCTCCCCCAAGTACGACCCCAAGGAAGTCGAGGAACGCTGGTACCGGGAGTGGGAGGCGGGGGGGGTGTTCGCCTGCGATCCGGCTTCGGGGAAACCGGCCTTTTCCGTGGTCATGCCGCCCCCCAACGTCACCGGGAGCCTGCACATAGGCCACGCCCTCAACAACACCCTCCAGGACCTCCTGTGCCGCCGCGAGCGCATGCGCGGCCGCGATGTGCTGTGGGTGGCGGGGTGCGACCACGCCGGCATCGCGACCCAGAACGTCGTGGAGCGCGAGCTGGCCAAGCAGGGGCTGCGCCGCGACGACCTCGGGCGCGCCGCGTTCCTCGAGCGGGTGTGGGAGTGGAAGGAGGCGAGCGGGGGCACCATCATGCGCCAGCTCCGCCGCCTGGGGGCCGGATGCGACTGGCGCTACGAGCGGTTCACCATGGACGAGGGGCTCAGCGCGGCCGTGGCCGAGGCCTTCGTCCACCTGCACGACCGGGGCCTGATCTACCAGGGCGACTACATCATCAACTGGTGCCCGCGCTGCGGGACCGCGCTGTCCGACATCGAGGCCGAGCACAAGGAGACCGACGGCAAGCTCTACCACGTGCGCTACCCCGTGGAGGGCAGGCCCGGGGTCTTCGTCACGGTGGCGACGACCCGGCCCGAGACGATCCCGGGCGACGCGGCCGTGGCGGTGCATCCCGGGGACGCCCGCTACGCCGGGCTCGCGGGGGCCCGGCTCACGCTCCCCCTGTTCGGGCGATCCCTGCCCCTGATCTTCGACGCCTACGTCGAAAAGGACTTCGGCACCGGGGCCCTCAAGATCACGCCGGCGCACGACGCCAACGACTTCGAGATCGGGGAGCGCTTCGGCCTCCCGAGAGTGCGGGTGATGGACCCCTCCGGCGTGATGAACGCCGAGGCCGGGCCCTACGCGGGCCTGGACCGGTTCGCCTGCCGCAAGGCGGTGGTGGCCGATCTCGAGGCCGCGGGCCTGCTGGCCAAGGTCGAGGACTACCGCCACGCGGTGGGGCGCTGCTACCGCTGCTCCACCGTGGTGGAGAGCATCCTCAGCCGCCAGTGGTTCGTGCGCATGAAGCCGTTGGCCCGCAAGGCCCTGGAGGCCCTGGAGCGGGGGGACACGGTCTTCCAGCCGGCATCCTGGGCCAAGGTCTACGCCGACTGGCTGGGGGGCATCCGCGACTGGTGCATCAGCCGCCAGATCTGGTGGGGGCACCGCATCCCCGTGTACCGGGCCCCGGACGGGCGCCAGGCCGCCGCGCGCTCCCGCGCCGAGGCCGCGGCCCGGCTGGGCGCCCCCGAGGACGCGCTCGAGCAGGAAACCGACGTGCTCGACACCTGGTTCAGCTCGGGCCTGTGGCCCTTCAGCACCCTGGGCTGGCCCGCCGCGACCGGGGAACTGGGGCGCTACTTCCCGACCTCGGTGCTGGTGACGAGTTGGGACATCCTGTTCTTCTGGGTGGCCCGCATGAGCATGTTCTCCCTGGAGCTGACCGGCAAGGTCCCCTTCCGCAAGGTCCTCATCAATTCGTTGGTGGCCGACGAGCACGGCCAAAAGATGAGCAAGAGCAAGGGGAACGTGGTGGACCCCCTGCTGAAGATCGACACCATCGGAGCGGACGCCCTGCGCCTGGGGCTGTGCACCATCGAGAGCCAGAGCCGCTACATCAGCCTCAGCGACGAGCGGCTGGAGACGGCCCGCAATTTCACCAACAAGCTCTGGAACGCGGCGCGTTTCGTGCTCCCGCACCTGGCCGGGTTGCCGTCGGGCGAGCCCGCGCGCCCCGGGCGGGGGCTGGAACCCGCGGACCGCTGGATCCTGGCGCGCCTGGACGCGGCGACCCACGCGGTGGACCGCTTCCTGGAGGAGGGCACCCAGGTCAACCAGGCCGCGGAGGTCCTGACCCATTTCCTCTGGGACGATTTCTGCGACTGGTACATCGAGGCCGTCAAGGCCCGCTTGGCCGCGGGGGGCGCCTCCGGCGACGTCGCGCGGGCGACGCTCGCGCACGTGCTGGAGCGGGCCCTGCGCCTGCTGCATCCCTTTTGCCCCTTCATCACCGAGGAGATCTGGCGGCTCCTGCCCCACTCCGGGGACAGCATCGTGCGCGCGGCCTGGCCGGCCGCGCCGGAGGCGCCCGCGGGGCCCGGGGACCTCGAGGTGTTCGGGCACCTCCAGGACTTGGTGCGGGCGGCTCGGGCGGTGCGCGCGGAGAAGCGCGTGGAGCCGCGAAGGGGCCTGGACGCCTACGTCTCCGGGCCCCGCCCGGTGGTGGACGCCGCGCGGGCCCAGGCGGCCCTGTTGAGGCGGTTGGCCGGGTTGGACCGCCTGTTCCTGCGCGAGGAGGGCTCCGCCTCGGAGGGATACCTCGACGCGGAAGGTTCCGAGGCGCCGGTGGCCGGCCCCCCCGAGGCGCGGGCGGCCGTGGCCCTGGCCGGCGCGGCGCGGATGCTCATCCCCTTGGAGGGGCTCGTCGACGCCGGCGCCGAGCGCCGACGCCTGGAGGTGGAGCTCAAGCGTTACGAGGGCCTGGTCCGTTCCCAGGAGGCCAAGCTGGCCAACGCCGCCTTCGTGGCCAAGGCGCCGGCGGCGGTCGTGGACCAGGAGAGGGCCAAGGCGGCCGAATTCCGGGCGTCCCTGGCCCAGGTCGAGGCGTCCCTGGCGGGTTTGGGGGCCTAGACGTGCCCGAGAGCCCCTTCGAATGCCGGGCCGAGGACGGCGCGACCCTGAGGGGGACTTGGCGCCTCCCCGCGGGTCCGGGACCCTTCCCCGCGGTGCTGTGCGTGCACGGACTCACCCTCGACCGGACCCTTTTCGAGGCGCCGGCGGCGGCGTTGGAGTCCCGGGGCCTGGCCAGCCTCAGGCTGGACCTGCGGGGCCACGGCGGCAGCGGCGGGCGGCTCGAGGAGCAGGGCTTCCGCGGGCAGTGCGCCGACGTCTCCGCCGCTTTCGCCGCCATGGCGGCCCTGGAGGGCGCCGATCCCAGCCGCCTGGGACTGCTGGGTTTCTCGATGGGCGCGGCGGCCGCGGTCCGGGCCGCGCGGGACCTTCCCGTCCGGGCCTTGGCGCTCTGGTCCCCGTTGCTGAAGACCTCGCTCTGGAGCGGGCTCCGGCACGACGCCTACGGACCCCCTCGGGAGGGCCTAAGGCCCATTTGGGACGGCCTGTGGGTGAGCGAGAGGCTCTTCACCGAGGCGATGGAGGAGGAGCCCCTGGGGCTGGCCGCGGCCTGGCCCGGGCCCCTTCTAGTGGCCCACGGAGCCAAGGACAGGAACCATCCCCAATCCGCCAGTCTGGAGTTGGTCGGTTCGCGGACCGGGGCGGCCCGGCCCACAATCGCCTATTTCCCTCCCTTGAGCGGGCACCGCTGGCACCCCGAGCCCGACCGCCGCATGCGGGATTCCCTCACCGCGGCGTTCCTCGCGGAGTCCCTGTGACCGCCCCCCGGGACCCCGTTTGGGACGCGCCCGGGACCCGCGCGCTGTTGCGCGCGGCGCTCCAGGAGGACCTCGGCGACGGAGGCGACCTCACCTCGCGCCTCACGGTGGGGCCCCGGGCCCGGGCCCGGGCCCGCCTGCTGGCCCGTCGCGCCGGCGTGGCCGCGGGTCTGCCGCTCATGGCCGCGGTCTTCCGCGCCCTGGATCGCCGGGTGCGCTCCCGCCTGCTGGTCCGCGACGGCGAATCCTTCAAGCCGGGGGCGGTTTTGGCCCGGTTCGAGGGGCCGGCTCGCGCCCTGCTCGCCGGGGAGCGGGTGGCGTTGAACTTCG
>DAIDJD010000061.1 GCA_027451505.1 candidate division FCPU426 bacterium | reverse complement strand
CTTGCTGACCCCCTCGAAAGAGAGGACGACCTCGGGTTCCATGGGCTAACCCTTTCCGCGTCCGCGCCGCGCCGGGGCCTTCAACCCGGCGTTGTGGAGGAGCACCCGGCCCGGACGGTTGCCGGGGCCCACCAGGACCGTACGGGACTCGAAGCCGGCGATCTCGCCGGGCTCCAGGGCCGCGTAGGCCACCACGAGCACGACGTCCCCCGGGCGGCACAGCAGCGCCGCGGCCCCGTTGAGGCACACCTCGCCCGAACCCGGACGCCCCTCCAGGCAGTAGGTGGTCAGGCGCGCGCCGTTGGCGCAGTTGAGCACGTCCACCTGCTCCATGGGGAGCATCCCGGCGGCCTCCATCAGGCGCGGATCCAGCGTGATGGAACCGACGTAGTCGGGATCCGCCGCGGTCACCACGGCGCGGTGCAGCTTGGCCCGCATGAACGTCCTAAGCACGACGCGCGTCCCCCTTCCCGGGTTCCAGGGCCAGGTTGTCGATGAGCCGGGTGCCTTTGAGCACGCAGGCCGTGAGGGCCCGCGCCGGCCGGTCCAGAATCCGCAGGGGTTCCAGGGTCCGCGCATCGGCGATGTCGAAATACTGGACCGTGAGGCCCGGGACGCGCGATAGGACCTTCAACGCCGCCCTGCGCAGGCGCCGCACCGAGCGCTCCCCGCCGCGGGCCGCCTCCGCCGCCGCGAGCAGGGACCGGTTCAGCGCCACCGCCCGCATGCGCGCCACGGGATCAAGGTAGCGGTTGCGCGAGCTCATGGCTAGGCCGTCGTCCTCCCGCACCGTGGGGCAGCCCACCACCCTGAGGCCGGGGAAAAGGTCCCGGGCCAGCCGGCGCACCACGAGGTACTGCTGGTAGTCCTTGAGCCCGAAGTAGGCGGCCCGCGGCCGCACCAACGCGAACAGGCGGGCGACCACCGTGGCCACCCCGGCCAGGTGCCCGGGCCGGAACTCCCCCTCCAGGCGGATCCCCGCGGCCCCGCCCACCGCCACGGCGGTGGCGAAGCCCGCCGGATAGACGTCGGAGGCCTCGGGAGCGTAGAGCAGAAGGCGCCGCCCCGCCCCGAGGCTCCCCAAAAGGCGCCGATCCCCGGCCAAAGCGCGGGGATAGGCGCCGAAGTCCTCGCGGGGGCCGAACTGGGTCGGGTTGACGAAGACGCTGACCACGACCCGCTCGTGGGCCCGCAGCGCGCGCGCGACCAGGGACAGGTGCCCCCCGTGGAGCGCCCCCATGGTGGGCACGAACCCGGTGCCCGCGGACCCGCGGGCCAGGGCGCGGCCGAGTTCGGCGGCGCGGCGGTGCAGCGCGGGCAGGGTCACGGGTTCGGGGTCTCCTTCGCCGAGGGGAAACGCCGGGACCGCACGGCCTCGGCGTAGGCCCCCAGGGACGCGACTTGGGACCCGAACTGGGCCCCGAAGGCGCGCGCGTGGCGCGGCGGGGCCTGGGGAAGGGCCCCCATCAGGTCGTGCCAGACCTGGATCTCGCCGTCGCAATGGGGTCCCGCCCCGATGCCGATGGTGGGCACCCCCAGCGCGCGGGTGACGCGCGCGGCGGCGGCGGCGGGCACCCCCTCCAGGACCACGGCGAAGGCGCCGGCGGCCTCCAAGGCCCGGGCGTCGG
>DAIDJD010000060.1 GCA_027451505.1 candidate division FCPU426 bacterium | reverse complement strand
CACCCACGAGGGCCATGGGAACGGCCGCGGCGACGGCCAGCAGCGCCAGTTGGGACGCCCCCGCCAGCACCTGCATCCCTAAGGTGGCCCCGAAGCAGGCCCACTCCAAGGCCCCCCCCTCCCGGGACAAGGCTGCTTGGGCCGAGGCGAACACCCAGGGCGTCCAGGCGACCCCTTCCACGAAGTTCAGGTAGCCGCCTTTGAGGTTTGAGCATTCCGCGCCGGAGAGGGCGAAGAAGGCCGCGCCCAGCGCGCTGGAGGGACGCGACAGTCCGCTTCGGCGGAGCAGGACGTACATGCCCATGGCCGCGATCCAGACGTGCAGGGCGGCGTCGACGCCGATTCGATGGGCGAGGTCCAGGTGGGCCAAGAACCCGAGCAGGTCGCTGGGGTAGGCGAAGGCGAGGTTGCAGGCGGCCAATCCGGGCATGCCGCCGTTGATTCCGGGCTGCCAGAGGGGCCATTCTCCGGCCCGGAGGCAGGCCCTGGTTGCGAGGTCGTAGGGCACGCCGAAGGCCAGGGTGTCGAAACCGAAGATGAGGCGGCCCTGGACGAGCGCCGGCCAGAAGAGCAGGCAGGCGCCCACGGCGAAAAGGAGTCCCAAGCCCAAGTCGAGTAAGTTCTCGCGCCGCAGCATAGTGGCGATTTTACGGGCATCGCGGGAGGGGCGCACCCGCAAAAGATTCCCGCCCTGAAACGTCGAGTGCCGGCCCAAAGGGCCGGCACTCGACGTCCGCATACGGATCCGGTTCAGGCCGCCAGGGGCTCCTGGGCCGAGTCGCCCACCCGGGCGGCCGCGGATTCGCGGTGGTAGGCCTCCAGGACCGCGCCCTGGAGTTCCTCGCGCACCGCCTTGCTGGCGGGGAAGTAGATGTCCTGGTAGTCCCCTCCGCCGGTCTTGCGGTTGGGCATGGCCACGAACAGGCCGTTCTTGCCCTCGATGACGCGCAGACCGGTGAGGTAGACCGCGTCGCAGACCTTGACCGAGGCCAGCGCGCGCAAGCTGTCCTTGTGGATCAGGGAGACGCGGATCTGGTGGAACAGAGGACGCTCTTGCATGGGGTACTCCTGTACTTGGGAGGGTGGTCCCTGGCCTCACCATGAGGTCCGGGATTCCCTCGGGCGGTGGAACAACTCGGAACGCGGACCCGGAGGTCGCGCGGAAATCAGTATTGGCGCAGCAGGCTGATGACGCGACCCAGGATCGCGAAATCCTCCCCAACTTTTCGGGGCGGGTAGGCCGGGTTGGCGGACACCAGGTAGATCCCGTCCGGGCGCTTTTGGAAGTACTTCACGGTGGCCTCTTCCCCAAGAAGGGCCACCACGATTTCGCCCTGCACCGCGGTGCGCTGTTGGCGCACCATGACCAAGTCGCCTTCAAGGATGCCCGCTCCGATCATGGAATCGCCCTTCACCCGAAGTCCGAAGACCTCGCCGGCGCCGTAGCGCAGGAAGTTCCTGGGAAGCGTCAACGTGTCCTCGACGTTTTCGGCCGCCAGCAGTCCGGGGCCCGCCGAAACCATGCCCAGCACCGGTACCTGGACCAGGTTTTTCAACTGTTCCAGGAGGCCAAGGTCGACCCCCGGCGCCTTGAATGGGCCACCCAGGCGCATGGCCCTGGGCTTTCCCTTGTCCCAGTCGAGGGCGCCCTTGCGGCGCAGGTAGTCCAGATGGGTTTGCACCGTCCCGATGGACAACTTGAAATTCCCGGCGATTTCCCGGAGCGAAGGGAAGTAGTCGTGTTCCCCATGGTAGCCACGGATGAAGTCCAGGATTTCGCGCTGTCGATCGGTGAGATTCGGATCCATGGGGCTCCTTAGGGCGCCAGCACCAAGGCCGGCGCTGAAACTCGTGGTTCGAAGGGCAGACATGCCTCGTCCTCCTCGGAAAGGCTTTGGTCGACCAAGCGACGCGCGGTCCAATAGGCCGCATCCCCGGTGAGATCCGGTCGGGCCCGGAGAAGTTCGGCGGCTTGGTCAAAAACCCGGGTCCAATATCCTTTCGATTCAGGGCGCATGGCGGTCCTCGAATTCACCCCAGAGGGCATTCCCCTGGGGCCACTCCCGGCCTATGGAAGGCCGGGCCAAGCTGGTTACCCGGCGCGCCGGGTTAGGGATTCAGCCTGGGGAAACCGGAGGCGATCCGGTTCGGGCTTAGCGCGTGTTGCGGCCCGCCCAGAACGCGATGCCGCAGGCCACGCTCGAGGCCAGCGTCATGATGACGAAGGCCAGGCCATTCAGACTCTGATGCATAGCTCCCTCCAAGTGGGGCCTTGGTTCCATACGTACGTATGGTTTGAAGGCCAAAAGGAAGGCCGGTATGAACCGGCTGAAAGAATGTTACCATACAAAAATATGGTTTTCAAGATATTTTATTTTGGGCAGCTATTTTTTTTGTGTAATTTACATAATATCTGACATAATAATTTACTGTAAAATTTGTCTCCAAGGCGGCATGACTTTTTTTGGAGAATGCCATGGAAGACGTGCTTTTGATCGAGGACCACGATCTCGCAACGTCCGTTTTGTTGGGAATGGGTGAAGAAAATGGATGGCGCATCGAAGTGGCCCATGAGCCTGACCAGGCCGAACAGTGGATGCAGCGCCGGACCTTCCAGGCCGTGGTGCTCGATTTGAGATCCTTTGAAAACAAAGGAGAATCCTTGTTGGCGCGTATCCGCCAGCAATGGCCGGTGAGCCAAGTCGTGGTTCTGGCCCCGGAGACGGATCCAGCACGCGGTTTCCGGGCCGTCAAACTGGGGGCCTACGATGTGGTCCAGCTCCCCCTCCTACCTGCGGCACTCGAGGCGGCAGTGCGCCGGGCCTGCGAGCGTTCGCGCCTGGGGTCCGAACTTCGGGCCGCCCGGATGAGGGACGAGGCCCGCCCGGCTTTTCTGGGAAATTCGCCGGCCATGGTACGGCTCAGGGAAGCCCTGGAAAAGGCGGCCACCCACGACGCCGGGGTCCTGCTCATCGGGGAACCCGGGACCGGCAAGGAGTTGGCCGCCCGCTTTCTGCACCAAGCCGGGGGCCGTAAGCGCGGCCCGTTCGTGGTCTACGACTGCACGGACACCGCCTCGGCCCGGTTGGAAGGGCTGTTCGGCCAGGGCGGGGAGCCGGGCGCCCTGGAACTGTCGGCGGGCGGGGTGCTGTTGCTGCGCCACGTCGAATTCCTGTCCTTGGCGGTGCAGGCGAAGCTGCTGAGGGGCCTCCAGGACCGGGGGTTCAGCCCGGAAGGGACTGGACGCTTCGTGCCCCTGGACGCGCGGGTGCTCGCCACGGCCAGCCCCAGCCTGCGGGAGCACGTGAGGGCGGGGGCGTTCCGCGAGGACCTCTATTGGAGCTTGGGCGCCACGCCCGTGGAGATGCCCACCTTGCGCGCCCATCCCGAGGACGTGGAAGGGATCTTCATGGGCTTGGTGGCCGCCCGCTGCGGCCGGCTGGGACGGCCCCTTCCCGTGGTCCGCCCCGAAATGCTCCAGGCCCTCAAGCACTACGAGTTCCCTGGGAATGTGCGCCAGCTCAAGGCCCTGGCCGAGCTGGCGGTGGCCGTGGACCACGACGACATCGGTTTGGCGGACCTTCCCATATCGGTGTTCGTCGGCGAGCATGGGGACCACCAGGACGGTTCCCTGAAGGGCTTGGTGCACGCCTTCGAGCGCCAGATCATCCTGCGGACGCTGCGCGCGGTCCGGGGCAACCAAAGCCGGGCGGCCGAACGCCTCAAGGTCCACCGCAACACCCTGATCCTGAAGATGCAGGAACTGGACATACCCAACAAGCGTTCCCTGAAGAAGACCCGCTTCGTCACGCACCCCGGATCCGCCTGAGGCCTTGGCAAGCGGCAGCCCCTGGCGGACCATGGGGGTCTTCCCGTCGAGGATCCCATGCTCCCCTGCCGCGCGCCGCGCGCGTTCCTCATCCTCATCGCCCTCCTGACCGCCTCGCCCCGCGCGGCCCGGGCCGTCGGCCTCGGCTTGGGCGACAGTTACGCCGCCCTGAGGGCGATGCGCGTTCCCCTGGGACTCACCTGGAGCATCGACAAAGCAACGGTGCGCATGCTGGGGGGCGGGCGGCATTTTTCGGACGACCTGATGCTGGCCGTCAAGCACCGCCTCCGGGAGGCGGGCGTCGACGTCGTGGACGGGACCTTCGACCCCCTGGCCCAGCCCTATGTCTGCGTGGACCTTTGGGCCCGCGGGGTTACCCGGCCCGAGGACCCTTCCGACCCGTTGCGCGTGCTCGACTTCCAGTTCCAGGTCTTCGCGCCGGCGGGGATGCTCCGCGACGCCCGCCACGCCGGCCGCATCGAGGTTTGGCAGCGGGGCATCTTCGGGGTTTGCGGCAGGGCCGACCTGAGACGCGAGGAATCGGTGTACCTGGGGCTGTGCGAGGGCTTCGCCCGGGACTGGCGTGCCGCGCGGGGCATCGTCCTGAAGCGTCGCGCCCCGGCGGGCGCCAAAACGCGCAAGCCCCACCCGGCCCGATCGCAAACGGCGGGGCGATGACGCGGGGCCTAAGGTCCGCGGCGGTCGAGGCCGGGACCGCGCTGCTGCAGGCCCTGTGCGTCGGCATCGCGTTCTACAGGGGCTTCCGCGCGCCCAGCCTGTGGAGCCTGAATTATTACCAAGTCAGCTGGTTCGACGGCTTCCTGCGGCGGGGCCTTTTGGGGACGCTGTTGGTTCCCCTGGGCTGTGCGCGCTTCGATCGGCACCTCGTCTGGTGCATCCAATTCGCGGTCCTGGGGGCGGCGTTGCTCCTTCTGGCCTCGCGCTGC
>DAIDJD010000059.1 GCA_027451505.1 candidate division FCPU426 bacterium | reverse complement strand
GGGGGCCTCCACCGGGGGCCCGGGGGCCCTGCGCTACCTGCTGCGGGCCCTGCCGACGGACTTCCCCCTGCCCCTGGTGCTGGGGCTGCATCTCGCCCCGGCCTTCGCGTCCTCCCTGGCCGAATGGCTGGACGACGGCTCTCCGGTGCGGGTGGCCTTCGCCCGGGACGGGCAGCCCTTGCCCCCCCGGGGCAGCCCCGCGGCCCTTTTGGCGCCGCCGGGCAGGCACCTTGTGGTCCGCCGGGGGCGGCTGCGCCTCGACGATGGGCCGGAACTGCACTCCTGCCGTCCTTCCGTGGACCGCCTGTTCCTTTCCGCGGCCGAGGACCTGGGGTCGGCTGCCGTGGGCGTGCTGCTGACGGGCATGGGCCGGGACGGGGCCGCGGGGCTCCTGGAACTGCGCCGGCGCGGGTCCCTGACGGTGGCCCAGGACGAGGCCACCAGCGTGGTCCACGGCATGCCGCGCGAGGCGGCCGCGCTGGGCGCGGCGCAGCACATTTTGCCGCTGGAGGGGATCGCCCAACTCCTGGCGGGATTTTCCGGAGGCTCTGCGTGAAACCGCGTGTCCTGATCGTCGACGACAGCTCCACCGTGCGCATGGACCTCAAGGGGGCCCTGGAGGACGCCCACATCGCCGCGTTCTGGAGCGGCTCCGTGGCCGCGGCGCGCAAGGCCTTGGGGATGGTCGCCTTCGACGCCGTCCTCCTGGACGTGGTGCTCCCGGACGGCGACGGCATCGACCTGCTCAGGGAGATCAAGACCGTCCCCGCGACCGCGGATGTGCCCGTGATCATGCTTTCCGCGGAGGCCGACGTGGCTCGCAGGGTGCGGGCCCTGGGCTTCGGCGCCGACGAATACCTGGGCAAGCCCTACGACCGCGGGCAGGTCGTGGCCCGGGTGCGCGCGCTGTGGCGGCGGCGCCTTCCGGCGGCCCGGGCCAAAGCGCTGGTCCTGGTCGTCGACGACAGCGCCTCCTCCCGGTCCCGCATCGGCGCCGCCCTGGAGTTGGCCGGCTGCGAGGTCGCGGAGGCCGCCGATGGCGCCGAAGGTCTGCGCACGGCCGCGGCCTTGAGGCCCGACGCCATCGTGCTCGACCAGATCATGCCCGGCCTCACCGGCCTCGGGTTCCTTCGGGCCCTCCGGGCCGATCCCGCGATGATGCGCGTGCCCTGCCTCCTGCTGACCGCTTCCGACGATCCTGAGGCCGAACCCCGGGCCCTGGCCGCCGGGGCCGACGCCTTCCTGCCCAAGGACGGCGACATGGACCTGGTGGTGGCGCGCCTGAAGCAGCTGCTGCCCGCGGTTCCGGCCGCGGCCGGGGGTGGGGGGCCCAGCCTGATGGATCCCCGGCGCCTCCTGGCCGTCGACGGCGGACGGGGGGCGCTGGGGCCCTTCCTTAAGGCCCTGCGCGCGGAGGGCTGCGACGTGGTCGTGGCCCCCTCGGCCGGGGACGCCCAGACCCTGGTCGGCGTGCAGCCCGTGGACGGGGTGCTGGTCGACCGCCTTCTGCCGGACCTGCCGGGGGACGAACTTTGCCGCAGGCTGCGGGCCAACGTCGAGTTGCGCGCGGTGCCCCTGCTGCTGTTCACGCAGCCCGGCGACCGCCGCGGCGCCCTGGCCGGCCTGGACTCGGGCGCCGACGACGTGGTCGCCCTGGACGAGGATCCGGGGGTGGTCTCGGCGCGGCTGAAGGCGCGGCTGCGCCGGCGGCGCTTCGACGAGGAGGGGAGGGCGGCCCGGGAACAGATGTTCCGCCGGGAAATGGAGGATCTGGAGCTGCGCACGGTTCGGGAACTCGCCGCAAGCCGCGCCGCCCACATCGCCGAACTGGAGGCCCGCAACCGGGCGCTTTCCCGGGCCCGGGACGAGGCCCTGGCCCTGGTCCGCTCCCTCGAGGAATACCCGGGCGATCCGTACCCGCGGGCCGGGGTCCGGCCCGGCCCCGACGGCGTCCTGCGCGAGCGGGTGTTGGCGGGGGTGCGGGGCATAGGCACCTGGATCGGGGAGATCCTGGAGCGGGGCCCGGACCTGCGCGGGGCGGGCTGACCCGGGCATCCCGTTTCCGGGTCCCTTGCCCCGCGGACGGGGATTCCCGACAATGGCGGGCATGGTGCCGACATGACGATCGCCCTCTTGCGCCCCGCGGTTTGGTCCCTGGAACGCCCGCGGGCCCCTGCCGCACCGGAGGGGTCCTTCCCGGACCTTGAGCCCCTGGAGTTCCTCCAGGCCCCGCCCTGGGGGGACGCGCCGCCCCCCGGCGCGGACTGAGCCTCCCTCCCGGGGCCCAAGATGCCGCTGCGCATCCTCCTTTCCACCTCCACCCGGACCCTCCTGAGCCATCTCGCCGCGACGCTGGCGCTCCCGGGGCCCGCCGAGCAGGTCCGCCCCGTGCTGCTGCCCTCCCGGCCCCTGGTCGAGCGCGTCCGGTACGCCCTGGCCGGAAGGGCCGGGGTGGCCATGGGGGTCGAATTCGTCCTGCCCGCGGCCTTCCTGGCCCGACTCTCCGAAGCCGTGGCCTTGGAGCCTCTGGATCCCGCCTGGACCCCGGACGGCCTTTTTTGGCGCATCCTCCCCCTGATCGAGGGGCTTCAGTCCCACGAACGCCTCCGCGCCGCCTGCGCCGATCCCCGCGCCCGACTCGCCTTGGCCCGCCAGGTCGCCGACCGCTTCGACCAGTACCTCCACTTCCGCCCCGAAATGATCCGGGCCTGGGACTCAAACCGCCCCTGGCCCGAACTTCCCGCGTCCGCCCGTCGGGACGAGGAGTGGCAGCGCTGGATCTGGGACGGCCTCAAACGCGCCGCCCCGGACGCGCCCCATCCGGTGCTGCGCCTGGAGAAGCTGAAGGCGCGCGCGGCGGCCGCGCCCGGGGACCTTCTGGGCCCGGCGGTGGAGGTGCTCAGCACCGGGCGCCTGCCGCAGAGCCTTCTGGAGGTGCTGGGGGCCCTGGGCCGATCCCCCAACCGCGTCATCCTGCGCCAACTCCTGCCTTCGGTGGAATACCTTGCCGACGTCGAGACCCGCAAGGCCGTGCGCCTGAGGGGCGGCGATCCGGATCCGGACTACGAGGTCCCGGACCTCCTGGCCCGCCTCGGGCGCCAGGCCATCGAGACCTTCCGCGGCCTGGAGCGCCTGGACGAGGGGGGCCAAGCCTTCGAGTTCCTGGAGCCCGCCGACGGACCGTCCAACGGTTCGCAACGGCCCACCCTCCTGGGCGCCCTCCAGGCCGACCTGCGGTCGGCGGCTCCCCCTGCGCCGGGCCGCGAACTTTGCGAAGGCCCCGAGAACCTCCGCAGCATACGGGTGCACCGCTGCCACGGGCCGCGGCGCGAGGTGGAGGTGCTCCGGGACGAAGTCCTGGCGGCCCTGGAGGAGGATCCTGGCCTCCGACCCGAGGACATCCTCATCCTGGCGCCCGACCTGGAGGTCTACGGCCCCCTGTGCCGCGCCATCCTGGGCCGGGGCCGACCGGCCCTGCCCCTGCGCCTGGCGGAGCGCCGGCTCGAGTCCCGCGACGCCGCCTTCCAGGCCGCCAAGGCCTTCCTCGCGTTCGCGGCCGGCCGGGCCACCCTCAGCGAGGGGCGGGAACTCCTGGAACTGCCCGCCGTGGCCGCCCGCCTGGGAGGGGAAGCCAGGGACGCCCTCCTGGCGAGCCTGGAGGCCTCCGGCATCACCTTCGGGCTGGATCCGGCGCACCGCGCGGACCTGGGCGCCGGCGAGGCCTCCTCCGGGACTTGGCGTTCGGGGGTGGACCGCCTCCTGGCCGGGTTCTGGCTGGGGGATGAGGACGGCGCCGTGGACACCTCCGGGTCCCCGGTCCTGCCCGCGGCCGACGCCGCGGCGATGGGATTCAGGGGACTGATCGCGGGGCTGGTTTGGCTCGACACGGTCGTGGAGCGACTGCGGCCCTGGCGTCGTCCCGCCACGCCCTCGGCCTGGGCCGGTCGCCTGGGCGGGGTGCGCGACCTGCTGGATCCGGCCGGCGCCGGGGACGAGACGGCTCTGGAGGAACTTCTGGAGGTTCTGGAGGCCGCCGAGGCCCGGCACGGCTGCGCTTTGGAACTGGACGCGGCCCAACTCCTGGATTGGCTGGAATGGCAGGACCTGGACGAGGCGCGCACGGTCCGCCCGGTGGGCGGGGCCGTCGGGCTGGGCGGGTTCAAGCCCCTGCGGGCGCTGCCCTGCAAGGTGCTTGCGGTCCTGGGCCTGGACGACGCCTCCTTCCCCCGGCGCAGCGAGCGCCTGGCTTGGGACCTGATGGCGGCCCAGCGCCGCAGCGGGGACCGGGACGCCCATCTCGAGGACAGCCAACTTTTCCTGGACGCCCTCCTGGCCGCCGAAGGCAGGGTCATCCTGACCGCCCCCGGCCGCAACCCGCGCACGGACAAAGACGAGCCCCTTTCCGAGACGGTCGACGAGCTCGTGCGCGCCTTGCTCGCCATCCCGGGTCCCGGCCGCCGCGGCGAGTGGGAACGGGCCCTGGTGCGAGCCCACCCCCTGCAGCCCTTTGACGAGCGCGCCTTTTCCGGGGACGAACCCGGCTTCGACGCGGCCCATCTCGAGATTGCGGGCGCGCTGCGGGCCGAACGCAAGGCGCGCCTTTTCACCGGGGAGCGCGGCCTCCCTCCCCGGCCCTCCGACGGGATCCCGGGGCCGGTGATC
Organism: candidate division FCPU426 bacterium; assembly: GCA_027451505.1. GTDB lineage: Bacteria > Oederibacteriota > JAJYGY01 > JAJYGY01 > DAIDJD01 > DAIDJD01. The sequence goes on along the minus strand of DAIDJD010000059.1, from coordinate 8,095 downwards.
CTGGAATGGGAGGGTTTTTTGCGTGACCTCAAGGACCCGGCGGCGGCCTGGTTGCGTCGCTTGGGGCTGCGCCCGCCGCGCGAGGCCCGAGACCCTTCCGAGGGGGACGACGAACCCGCCGACCTCGACGACGGACTGCTGCGCTGGATGCTGCGCCGGGACGCGCTGGAGCGGGCCGAATCGGGACCCCGGCCTTTCGGTGTGGAGCGCCTGCAGGCGGACCGCCTCCTGCCGCTGGGGCGCTTGGGCCGCGATTCCGCGGCCGTCCACTGGGGCCCGGCAGAGGCCGCGGCCCGAACCTTTCTCGGGAACCCCGGCGCTTTGGGCCTGTTGAGGCTGGAGGCCCAGGTCGGAGGAGCCGTGTTCCGGGCCGTGGCGCGGCGCCTGGGGAAGGGGGGGGCCCTGGCCCTTCTGAACCCGGGACGGTTGGACAGCCCCAAGCTGGAGTTGGAGGCCTTCGCCCTGGCGGCCCTGGCCGAAGCCGCGGGCCAGCCCCTCGCCCTGCGCCTATTGGTCTGGGACCACGACCGCCACGCCATGGTTCCCCGGGAATACCAGCCACTTATGGAGGGGAAGGGCCGCGCCTGGCTGGCCGCGGCGTTGGACGCGCTCCAGGGGACCCGGGCCGATCCGCCCTGCTTCGCTCCGAAAACCTCCCGGAAGCTGGCCGGCGCGATTCGCGGCGCGGATCGGGGCCGTCCCTTCGACGCGGAGCGCGCCTTTGAGGGCGCGCGGGAGGAGTGGCTCGGCGGTTACGCGGATTGGGAAGCGGAGGGCACCGGGGATTCCGCCCGCCTGGCGTGGCGCGGGCGCGACCCCTTCGCGGCGGAGCTGAGGCGACGTTGGCTGGAGGTCGCCGAGGCCCTCTGGAAACCGGTGCTGGAATGGGAAGAGGCGGGGTCCGCCGCGGGGAAGGGGGGCGCGTGAAGCCCTTTGATTTGGCCTCGGCCTTCCTGCCCACCGGACTCACCGTCATCGAGGCCAGCGCCGGCACGGGCAAGACCTGGACCGTGGCCCACCTGCTCCCCAAGTTGCTCATCGAGGGGAGCCTGCCGGCCTTGGAGCGCGCCGTCCTGGTGACCTTCACCGAGGACGCGGCCCGGGAACTCTCCGAACGGGTGCGGCGCACCGTGCTCCAATGCGAGGAAGCCGTCGCGGGCAGGCGCGTTCCCGAACCCGGGGCCCGCGGGGCGGGCCTGCGCCTGCTCTTGGAGGTCTACGAAGGCCTGCCCGATGACGTGGCCCGAACCCAGGCCCGCGTGCGCCTGAAGAACGCCGCCGAGGCCGGGGGCGAAATCCAGGTGAGCACCATCCACGCCTTCTGCCGCCAAGTGCTCGAAAGCGAGGCCTTCCTGTGCGGCATGGCGCCCGGGTTCCGGCTCCTGGCCGACCCTGCGGCCTTGGTGGAGGGGGCCCTGCGGGACCACCGGCGCCTGCGCCTCGTCACCGACCCCCTTTTGAGCGCCGCGGCCGCGGCCTCGCCCGAGACCTGGAGCCTGGGCGGCGACCGCGCGGACTGGGAGGCCTTGGAACGGCTGCCCGAAAGGCGGCTGCACCCCGAGCCCATGTCCCTGGAGGAGGCCACCCGGCGGCTGCGGGCGGCCCTGGAGGCCCTGGCCGCGGCTAGGGGCGACTTGGGGAGCGTCGTCGAGGCCATGGAGAAGTACGGCGCCAACGAGCGGGCGCCCGCCGCGGAGACCCTGGAGCACTGCCGAAAGCTTTTGGCGGACTTGGACCCCGGGTGTCCGCCCGCGGAACTGCTGGTCGAGGTGGGGAGGTGGAAGGACCCGGCGGATTGGTTCGCCAAGCGGAAGCAGGCGGCCAAGGACTTCCGCGCCGAGTTGGAGCGCGGGCCCCTCCTGCCGGTCCTGGGGGAGGTCCGCGGGGCGTTGCGGGGGCTGCGCTGGGCTTGGAGCGGGGAACTGGCCCGGGGCTTCGCCGCGCGCCTGCGCGCGCGCCTGGCGCGGGAGCACGGCGCGACCTTCCAGGGGCTCATCGACCGCCTGGCGGAGTCCCTTTCCGGCCCCAACGGCGAGGAGTTGGCGGCGCGCCTGCGGCAGCGCTGGTCCCTTTGCTTGGTCGACGAAAGCCAGGACACCGACCCGCTGCAGTTGGGCATCTTCGAGCGCATCTTCAACCCCTCCCCGGAGGGCCTCGCCGAACTCAGCACCCGGCTGGTGCTCATCGGCGACCCCAAACAGGCCATCTACGCCTTCCGCGGGGCCGACCTGGGCGCCTACCTGTGCGCGGCCCGCAAAGCCGGGGACCAGCGCCACAATCTGTTGGTGACGTACCCCTCCTCGCACGCGCTGGTGCGGGGCCTCAACGCGCTTTGGTCGCGCCTTCCGCGGCCCCTGGGGCCGGATCTGGAGGTGGGGGCCGCGAGTTCGGGGCTCGATCCCGCCGAAGGCGGGCCGCCCGACGACGGGATGGGGGCCGTGGTTCTGGCGACCGCGGGGATGGACGACTTCCCGGCCTGGACCCGCAGCCAGGCGCAGGTCGAGGGCGCGGCGCGGGCCTGCGCCGCGGCCGTGCGGGGCGTCCTGGACCGGCGCATGGACGGCCGCCTGGTGGGTCCTGGCGATTGCGCCGTGCTGGTGCGCTCCTACCGCGAGGCCGAGGCCGTGGCCGCGGCCCTGAGGGCCCTGGGCATCCCCCTGGTGCTGCGCGACGACTCCGATGTGGGCCAAAGCGAGGAGGCCGGGGAACTCCGCACCATCCTGGAGGCGGTCCTGGGCCGGGGGCGCATCCAGGGCCTGCGGGCGGCCCTGGCCACCCGGCTGGTGGGACTGGACGCGGAGGACCTCGAGAGCCTCGACTTAGCCGCGGAAGAGGCCTGGATTCGCCGTTTCGCGCAATGGCGGGAGGTCTGGGTCCGGGAGGGCATCGCCGCGTTGATCGCCGCGCTCGACGCCGGCTGGGACGGATCCGACGGCGCCGGGGTCCATCCGGGCGCATCGCGGAACCTCACCGCGGAGCCGGACGCCGAACGCCGCCTCACCGACTGGAGGCACCTGGGAGAACTGGTGGGCGCGTGGGAGGCGGAGGGCGCGCGGCGGCCCGAGGCCCTCCTGCGGACCCTGGAGGAGGCCCTGGCCCGGAGCTTGGACGGGCAGGAGCGAATCCCGCCCGAGGAACGCCAGCGGCGTCTGGAGGCCGACGGCTCCGCGGTTCAGATCCTCACCGTGCACCGGGCCAAGGGCCTGGAGTTCGACCTGGTGTTCTGCCCCTTCCTCTGGTCGCAGAGGAAACGGGGGCAGAAGAAACGCGACTCCTCCGAGCGGCGCATCGTGGAGTTGGAGTCGGGTCGGCGCTACTGCGAACCCGGACTCCTCGACCCGGCCGAGGCCGCGGCCCTCGAACGCCGGGACGCGTGGAATTCCCTTCGGGAGCACCTGCGCTGGGCCTACGTCGCGCTGACCCGGGCCCGCCGGAGGGTCTGGGTTCTGGTGGGGTTGGTGGGCTGCTCCGACAAGGCCCAGTCCGTGGCCCCAGTGGGCGCGCTGGATTGGCTTTTGCGCCCCGAAGACGGGGAGGCGGGTGAGGACTTCTGCGTCGCCGAACTCTCGCGCAAGGGGCTCAAGGATCCAGGCTCCCGGGCCGCCGGGCTGCGTTCCGTGCTGGAGGACCTGGAGCGCAGGGGGCAGGGCGCGATCCGCGTGGTCGAGGCCACCCAGGCGGCGGAACCCTGGACCCGGCCGCGGGTGGAGGGGTCTGTGCTGCGCGCGCGGAGCTTCACGCGCGGGGCGCTCCCGACCTGGGGCTTGGCGAGCTACTCCTCCCTGATCGGCGGGGGGGGTGAAGCCCCACCGCGCGAGCGGCGCGATCCAGCCTTCGCCCCCATGGAGGAGGCCCCCGGCGCCCGGGTCCCCCTGGCCGCCTTCCCGGCCGGACCCGGGGTGGGGAATGCCCTGCATGAACTGCTGGAAGGCTGGGATTTCGGTCCCCTGGACCCCGGGATCCCGGCGGCGGCGTTGAAGCGCCACGGCATGGCCGGGCCCCTGGAGGACGGGACCGATCCCGCCGCGCTCCTGGCGGGCCTTCTGCCGGCCTGGGCCGATTCCCGGGTGCCCGGGCTGGATGTGCCCCTGGGCCAGGCCGCGCGCCTGAAGCGCCTCAGCGAATGGCCCTTCCTGCTGGGCCTGGGATCCAGGGGCCTGGACCCGGGGACGCTGGCAGGCGTCTTCGAGAGCCACGCCCGCGATGGCCGCGAACGCGCCTACGCCCGGAGCCTGGCGGAACTTCCCCCGGGCGTCGCGCAGGGCTACCTCCACGGCTTCATCGACCGGCTCCTGGTCCACGAGGGGCGCTGGGCCGTGCTGGACTGGAAGAGCAACCATCTGGGCCCGCGGCCCGCCGACTACGCGCCCGATTCCCTCCGGCGCGCCGCCTGCGAGCACCACTACGTCCTCCAACTGCACCTGTACCTGGTGGCGCTGCGCCGCCACCTGCGCGTCCGCGATCCGGGCGCGGCCTTGGCGGGGGCCGGCCTGTGCTTCCTGCGGGGCCTGGAGGCCGGCACCTCGCGGGGCTACCTTTGGTTCGACCCTCCCGTCGGGTTGCTGGACGACCTGGACGCCCTCATGCTTCCGGCCTCGGCGTGAACGCGGCCCTGCGCGACTACCTCCTCCGGCGCCACGGCCTCGCGGGCGCGTGCCTGCCGGCGGTGGACCTGCTGCTGGAGGCCTGGGAAAAGGGGCACACCGCCCTGGCCGTGGGGCCGGAACTGCGCGCGGAACTGGCCGCCAGCCCGGCGGTCCACGTGGAGGGCCGCGACTCCGGGCCCCGGCCCCTGGTCCTCACCCGGGGCGGGCTGCTGCAGAGCTGGCGCCTGCGCCGGGCCGAGCTCCGCATCCGCGCCCGGCTGGGGGCGCTCGCGGCGGCGCCCCCCGAGCCCCGCGGGCCGGACGTGGAGGCGGCCCTGCGCGCGACCTATCCCGACCCCGAGGATGCCCAACGCCGCGCCGTGGAGGTGGGACTGGACCGGCGCCTAGCCCTGGTCACAGGAGGGCCCGGCACGGGCAAGACCCACACCGCGGCCCGCCTCCTGGCCCTGGCCCGGCTGCGCACGCCGGGCCTGCGCAGCGCCCTGGCCGCGCCCACGGGCAAGGCGGCCCAGCGCCTGGGCGAGAGCGTGGCGGCGGCCGCGGACCGGCTTCCTGAGGCCCTGGCCGGCCAGGCCGGGGCCCTCAAGGCCGACGCCCGCGAGGCCCGCACCCTGCATCGGCTTCTGGGCTGGGGCCGCGCCGGGAGCGGCGGGGTGGGGCGGGAACCCGGAATGCTGCCCCACGACTTGGTGTTGGTGGACGAATCCTCGATGATGGACGTGGCGCTGTGGGACGCCCTCCTCCGGGCTTTGGGACCGGACGCCCGCCTGGTGGTCTTGGGCGACCCCCGCCAGCTCGAGAGCGTCGAGCCGGGGCGCGTGCTGGGGGCCCTGGTCGAGGAGGCGGACCGCGACCCGGACCTTGGGAGCTGCCACGTGGAGCTCACCGAGAACCGCCGCTTCGCCGGGCGCCGGGGCATAGGCGCGGCGGCGGCGGCCGTGCTGGCCCACGATCCCGCCGCCTTGAATGCCGCGGCCGGCCCGGACTTCGAACTGCTGCCCCCAGCCCGGTTGGATGAGGCGCTGGAAGGGCTGTGGCCCTGGGTCCGGGACCTGGCCGGGGCCGGCGACCCGCAGGCCGCCCTGGGCTTGGTCGACCGCGCCCGCGTGCTGTGCGCCTTGAACGAAGGCCCCTGGGGGGTGGGAGGGATCAACCGCCGAATCCGGCAACGGCTCAGGGACGTTGGGGGCGGGACCGCCGAACCCGTGCTGGTCACGGCCAACGATCCGGCCACGGGCCTGTTCAACGGCGACTTGGGCGTGCGCCTTCCCGGCGGCGCGGTGGCCTTCCGGCGCGATGGAGGTCCCCGGGTCCTCGGCGCGGCCTCGCTTCCGGAACACGCTCCGGCCTGGGCCATGACGGTTCATAGGGCGCAGGGCAGCGAGGTCGCATCCGTGCTCCTGGTGCTGCCCCCCGGGGGCCACGCCCTGGCCGGGCCGGAACTCCTCTACACCGCCCTCACCCGGGCCCGGGAGCGGGTGGTGCTGTGCGCCGACGACGCGGCCCTCGCGCGCGCCTGCGCGGCGCGGGAGCCTAGGGTGACGGGTTTGGGGGAAGCCGGGGCGCCGTGACCCCCGGACGAGCGCCGCGCGAACGGGAAGTCCCCGCCGCGCGGCTCCACGCAAGGAGCCTTGATATGTCCCATTACTTCCAAGTCCAGAACGGCTTCTTTTGGGAGATCCTTCTGGCCATGTTTTCCGGCCTAGTCACTTGGATCGCGACCAAGGCCGGGGTCCACGCCGCCTTCCGCATGGAAAAGGCGGAAAAGGAGCGCGAAAAGATCCGCTCCAAGGGCAACCTGATCGGGCAGCTCACCGACGAACTGGAAATGGCCATCAAGGAGCTCAAGGGCGTCGAAAGCGGCTCCCTGTCCGTGATCCAGACCGGGTTCCCGGTGTTCCATTCCACCATCGACCTCCAGGTGGAGTACTTCATCGCCGCGTCCCCTTCCTTTTCCAAGCGCATCCATTGGTACTACGACAAGCTCATGACCGAGATCGACAAGTTCAAGCACCTCGCCGATCCCGCCGCCGAGATGCCCGCGGGGGAGTTGCAGGGCCTCAAGGACTACGCCGTCTCGATCCGCATGTTCCTGGAGGAACTCGTGGTGTTCCTGCGCAACGAGATGACCGCGCGGGAGCGCAGGATCTACGAGCAGATGCAGGGGGAGGCCCGCAAAGAGGGGGACTAGGTGGCCGGGGCGGGCGGCGGAGCACGGAGGCCATGCAACGCCTCCGGGTGTAATTTCCAGGGCGTAGAATTGGCGGCGGCCGGCTAGGCCGCGACTTTGAGCCGGTTGGCCCGCTATACGGATTCCAAAAAGGACTTCCAGGACCAGTTGATTCCTTCGGGATCCATCAAATTCACCTAGAGGGCGTAAACGCCGACGTGACAATTGCCTTCGGGCAGAGTCGCAGTTGGATACCTCACCCAAATCTTGCATTCCTTACAGAAGTCGTCTGCCGGATTCCATTGTACGGACCCGTTGCCATGGGACACCAAAAGCTGACGCTGCCCAAGTTGCCCGAGCGGTTTTGTAGCGGGATCACGCTGGGTCAACTCGATCTTAATTCGCTCAAACCTCTCTGGTGGATTCAGCTTATTGGCCAACCGCTGGATCAAAGTTTGATGCACGCGCGCATCGTACTGTAGGCTTGCGACGATTCCGTCAAGCAAAGGCTTCATCCGTCCGGCCAAGCCATAGGTGTTTCCGGATCTATCTTTTGTAATCGTTAGTTGAAGGCCAAAATGCTTTGCAGGTTTAAGCCCAAGATTTTTGCCCCGCTTAACAGCATTGCGGCAAGCCCACCAGTAGTCGTGAACCTTCGCCTTACTTGATGGCATCTTGAATGTAAAATTTAGGCCATTTTTACTTAGTGGCGATTTGGAACGAAAGCAATAGAGATACTCGTATTCAAGGTGAGCGCCAGAAGTTTGCCGCCACGAAAACTCTACGCCGTTTCGAACTAGCGCTGACCACCCCGAGAAATTGTAGAACAGTGCATTTTCAATATCGAAGTAGTCGTCTTTATTAGATGAACTCAACTCGGCAAACAGAACCTTCCTCGGGATTGGAGACAACTTGCGTAAGGCACATGATACGCTTTTTCTGTATCCAAGGATGTCTTGGGGGGTCTTGCTGCTGACATACGGGAATCTTCGGCTCGACGTGAATTGAACCTGTTCTCCCGATTGCTGTAGGAACCTAAACTCCATTTCCTGCGCACTGGTCGGCCATTTTTTTGAGCCCACGTCAACTCCTTGATTTAGTTCGCGCAGGTCAAGGCGCTGCACAAGACCACGAAGGTCTTCCAGCCAGTTAACTCCGAGGTGACTGGAATCTGTCGGTGCCGATTTGAAAAGACGACATTGAGAGACACAGCAAAAGGCCCGACCTTTCGGCCGGGCCTTTGTGGGTGCGGGGGCAGGACTTGAACCTGCAACCTTTGGGTTATGAGCCCAACGAGCTACCATTGCTCCACCCCGCG
>DAIDJD010000058.1 GCA_027451505.1 candidate division FCPU426 bacterium | reverse complement strand
CCATTCGTCCAGCTCCTCTTCCAACACCGCCGCCAGACCGCACTTGAGCTCGACAGGTGCATCCTTGTCCTCGAGCAAACGGATAGTCCTGTTATAAAACGAACCTGCGTGCCTGCATCGCTTGACGGCCGCAAGTAGTGCATCAGGATTGGGCGGATCACCAGGTTCCAGGCCTGCCTCGGCAAAGACCGCCGGGAGTCCGGCCTTTTCATTTTCGGCCAACAGCGTTTGTGAACGCACAAGGCCGACGTTGAGACGCAAGCCGCGGATCCGGGCTACGAACCGCCCAAGTTCTTCTCCCTTGTCAGCACGTGACCATTTTTCAAGGTCATCCCATAGGTCGAGCATCTTGTCAAATTGGCTCGGGGTACCTAAATCCTGTGGCTCTCCGAGCCTTGTCCACAACCGGGGATAGTAGGCTTGGCCGACAAAGTCTCCTTCTGTGACGTCGCTGAGGACAAGTAGGCCCATCAAGCCGATGTACGGCGGGAACTGCGCTCCAGTCCTGCGCCAGTCATTGGCAATATTTAGTGCGTACTTGCAAATATCGCGGGAGGGTGTCTCAGCTTTGATAGAATTTATAAAATCGTCGGGACCAACGCCGACGGGAGCACCGATCTGCTTCAGCAGATCGTCAGTGACATAAATGAGAACCTCACGCCCGGCTTTTTCTTCGTTGAAAAAATGTTTAGCAACCAGACGGTTCCAGTCGGCGTAAGTCATCAGGCAAAAAAGGTTGGAGAACGGGTACGTCCCGTTCCTAAGTGCCCCAATAGGCCTTGTCCAAAGGTTGCCCCCATTCCCCCTCCTGCTGTCCAATGGCTAGATCAAGCCGCCACGTGAACCTGGGTGAAAGTACTGGACCCGGTGTGGGTCGAACACGCGACCAAGCGATTCCGGTTTGTGTCCCTCACGGGACTCCCCGGACTATTTCATCGCCTGACTTGCAGGGCGTGCGAGGCTTGTGGGGTTATTAAGAGGGCTGAACCACTCCCCTAGTCTCTGCACCTTCCCCGCCTACAGCCGGAGCTCGGCTCAGGTTTGCCTGGCATCACAGCCAGGGTTCCCTGAAATCTTCCCATTCAACCGACAGCTTCCTCTCCCAGCCCACCAATTTTATGAGTCGCCTACTCTAACCGCTGAGCTACGGGTCCGTGCCAATAGTATGCCACAAGGTCTTCGGCCCGGCTCGTATTCCCTTGCCTACTACGGCGTCTGCTGACCTCTCGCTCCGCGTCTGATGGCCGCGTCCGCCTTTCAGCGGTGAGGCGTGATCTCCCCAGATATGGCCGAACGCTTTCCCCTCATGTGGCTGCCGAATCTACGCCGCAGTCTTTCGGATTCAATGGGACTTCGAAGCTTTTGGCCTTCTCCTCCAACCCCCGTCGCCTTGTATCCGGTTTCTGTTCGTCGGCCCGAGGGTTTGCCTCCCGCTTCCTCCGGATTCCCCGTCGCCGAGGACACCCTTGCGTTTGGCTAGCGGTTCACGGAATCAGGGCCCGCAGGGGACTTTCACCCCCTAGCTCTCGGTCATGTGGGCGTACCAAAAAAAGAGCCCGGGCGGTGGGGCCCGGGCTCTTCTGGGGCTTTTTCTTGGATCCCTAGCGCTTGCTGAACTGGAAGCGCTTGCGGGCGCCGCTTTGGCCGTACTTCTTGCGCTCCACCATGCGCGGATCGCGCGTGAGCAGGCCGGCCTTGGCCAGGGGAGGGCGGTTGTCCGGGTCGAGCTTGCAAAGCGCCCGGGCCAAGCCCATGCGCAAGGCCCCGGCCTGGCCGCTCTTGCCGCCACCGGTGCAGTTGACCTTGACGTCGACCTTGGAGGAGGAATCGGTGGCCACCAGGGGCATGCGGATGAGGATGCTGGCGGTGGGCCGGGCGAAGTACTTGTCCGCCTCCATGCCGTTGACCGTGATGGCCCCGGTGCCGGGGGTGATCACCACCCGGGCGACCGAGGTCTTGCGGCGGCCAATGGCCATGTAGCGTTGCGCGACGGGATTGACCATGTCTTCCCCTTACAGGTTCAGGAGCCGCCCGGGGAGCGGCTCGGGGTGCTGGGCGGAGTGCGGATGCTCCGCGCCCCGGTAGACGTTGAGCTTGGTGACCATGGCCCGGCCCAGGTGGGTCTTGGGCAGCATGCCCTTGACCGCCAGCTCCACGGCCCGCTCAGGGCGGTCCTTGAGCATGTCCCGCATGCGCGTGTAGACCGCGCCGCCGGGGTAGCCGGAGTGCCGGAACTTGAGCTTCTGCTCGGGCTTCTTGCCCGTGAGCCGGACCTTGGCCGCGTTGACGACCACGACGTGGTCGCCCAGGTCCGCCGTCGGCGTGTAGATCGGCTTGTGCTTGCCGCTCAACACCAGCGCGATGCGGCCCGCCAAGCGGCCCAAGCTTTTCCCCGAGGCGTCCACCACGTACCACTTCCGCGTGAAGGACTTGTCCCGGGGGGAAAAATGCCGGGTGACTTTCGTGACTTCTGCCATAATCCCGTCCAAGGAGCCGATTGCAAAAGGGAAAGAATGATAGGCGTTTCCGCGCCCATCCGTCAATCGGAAAATGCGCGTGGGCGTCCGAGTTCCCGCCCGGGCCGGGGGATGGCCCCGTATTGGACCTCCCAAAGGATCAGCCCTTGGGGGGGCGCCGTCCTGGCCGCCCGGCGGCGGTCGCGCGCGGCCAGGATCCCGGGCAGGGCCCCCTCCGGCAGCGCCCCCGCGCCGATGTCGTGAAGGGTGCCGGCGATGTTGCGCACCATCATCCTCAGGAAAGCGGTGCCCCGGATCTCCAGGGTGACCCGCTCCCCCTTGCGCCGCACCCCGGCCTCGAGGACGCGCCGCACCGGGGTCCGGGCCGAGCACCCCTCGGCCCGGAAGCTGCTGAAGTCGTGCTCGCCCACCAGGCAGGCCGCGGCCCGATCCATGGCCTCATGGTCGAGCCCGCGGCGCGCGTGCCAGGCGTAGCGGCGCCAGAACGGCGGCAGGGCCGGCCCGTCCCACCACACGTAGCGGTAGGTCTTGCCCAGGGCGTCCCGGCGCGGGTCGAAGACCGCGGGGACCTCGTCGCAGGCGCGCACCCTCACGTCCCTGGGGAGAAGGCCGTTGAGCCCGGCCAGCACCTTGTCGCAGGGCCGGTCCGTCGCGGTGTCGAAGGCCGCCACCTGGCCGTGGGCGTGGACCCCGGCGTCCGTGCGGCCGGCGCCCTGCAGGCGGGGCTCCTCCCGCAGCAGCACCTTCAGACGCGCCGCCACCACGTCCTGCACCGCGGCGGCGTTGTCCTGGGACTGCCAGCCGTGGTAGGCCGTGCCGTCGTATTCCAGCACGAGGCGCAGGCGGCGCACGGCCCGGAACCTTCCCGGAGGCCCCTCAGGCCCCCAGCAGACCCTGGGACTTCAGCAGTTCGGCCACCAGGACCGCGCCCTTGGCGGCCCCCATCTTGGTGTTGTGGCTCACCAGAAGGTACTTCACCCCGCGGGCGAAGACCGTGTCCTTGCGCAGGCGCCCCACCGTGGTGACCATGCCCGCCCCGCGGTCGCGGTCCAGGCGCACCTGGGGCCGGAAGGGGTCGTCGTGGACGTGGATGAGCCGGGGGGGCGCGCTGGGCAGGCCCTTGAGCTCCGCGGGCGCGAAGGCACGCATGGCCTCGGCCACCTCCGCGGCGGAGGCGTCGCGCTCCAGCTCCACGAAGGCGCTCTCGGTGTGCCCCTCCAGCACGTTGGCGCGGGTGCAGGTGCAGCTCACGGCGATGGGCGCGTTCTCGACCCCCGCGCCGGTGAAGCGGCCGAAGATCTTGGCCACCTCGCGCTGCACCTTCTCCTCCTCGCCGGGGATGTAGGGGATGATGTTGTCGAGGGCGTCCAGCACCAGGACCCCGCCGCTGCGCCCCGCGCCGCTGACGGCCTGCATGCTGGTCATGAACAGGGAGCGCACGCCGAAGGAGCGCACCAGCGGCGCCAGGCTGACCGCCAGGCCCGTGGTGGTGCAGTTGGGGATGGCGGTGACGAAGCCCTTCCAGCCGCGCCGGCGGGCCATCTCGCGCACCAGCGGGGCGTGGTCGGAGTTCACGCCCGGGATGAGCAGGGGGCTGTCGGACTCCATGCGGAAGAGGCTGGCCGCGCTGACCACCGGGGTGGTGCGGGCGTAGCGGGGCTCCAGTTCGCGGGCCACGTCGCTCTCCACGGCCGTGAAGACCACGTCCACCGAGGCCGCGTCGAAGGCCGCGGAGTCCTGGATGGGCATGCCGCGGAACACCTCCGGAACCTCGCCGTCGGCCCACCACCCGGTGGCGCCCTTGTCGGTCTTGATGCCCTCGGCGTAAGGCTTGCCCGCGCTGCGCGCGGACCCGGCCAGGGCCGTGACCTCGAACCAGGGGTGCCCGGCCAGGCAGGCCAGGAACTGCTGCCCGGCGATGCCGGTGGCCCCGACGACGGCCGCTTTGAGCTTGGCGGACATGGGAACGCTCCTTGGTTTGGGCTAGACGCCCTTGAATTCGAGGCGGACGTCCTTGAGGACGGCCATGCGGTTGACCGCGAAGAGGTAGGCCTCGGCCGAGGCCACCAGCACGTCGGTGTGGGCGGCCCGCGCCGAGACGCGGCGGCCCTTGTGCCCCAGGACCACCGTGACGTCGCCCTGCGCGTCCGTGCCGCTGGTGATGGCCTGGATGGCGTAGCTCACCAACTCGTAGTCGGTCCGGGTGGCCTCCTTGAGGCCGCGGTAGATGGCGTCGACCGGGCCGGTGCCCTCGCTGAGGGCCTTGACCTGCTTGCCGCCCTTCTCCAGCGTGATGCGGGCGGTGGAACCGTGGGTGCCCGCGGTCACCGCCAGCTCCTCCAGGCGAAAGCCGCCGTCCTCCGAGGACTCCGGAGCCAGCAGGGTCAACAGGTCGTCGTCGTAGATGTCCTTCTTGCGGTCGGCCAGGGCCACGAAGGCCTCGTAGGCCCGGTCGAGCTGGGGCTCGTCGAGCTGGGCCCCCAACTGCGCCAGGCGCTTCTTGAGCGCGTGGCGCCCGCTGCGGCGGCCCAGCTTGATGACGTTGTCGTTGAGCCCGATGTCGGAGGGCTCCATGATCTCGTAGGTCTGGCGGTTCTTGAAGACCCCGTCCTGGTGGATGCCGCTCTCGTGGGCGAAGGCGTTGGCGCCGACGATGGCCTTGTTTGGCTGCACCGCGATGCCCGTGATCGTGGAGACCAGGCGCGAGGCCCGGGTGATCTCGCGGGTGGCCACGCCGGTGCCCAGGCCCAAAAGGTCCTTGCGGACCTTGAGGGCCATGACCACCTCCTCCAGGCTGCAGTTCCCGGCGCGCTCGCCGATGCCGTTGATGGTGCACTCGACCTGGCGGGCCCCGGCCTTGAGGGCGGCCAGGCTGTTGGCCACGGCCAGCCCCAGGTCGTTGTGGCAGTGCACCGAGAACACCAGGTTCTCGCCCTTGACCCGGGAGACCAGGTGGGCGATCAGCTCCCCGAACTCCTCGGGCACGGAATAGCCCACCGTGTCGGGCACGTTCAAGGTGGTGGCCCCGGCCGCGGCCGCGGCGCTGTAGAGGTCCACCAGGTAGCCCCGGTCCGCGCGCACCGTGTCCTGGCCCGAGAACTCGACGTCGGGCGTCCACTGGCGCGCCAGGCGCACGGCCTTGACCGAACGCTCCAGGTTCTGCTGCCGGCTCAGGCGCAGGATGGACTCCAGATGGATGTCGCTGGCCGAGGTGAACACGTGGATTCGACGCCGCGCCGCGGACTTGAGGGCCTCCCCGGCCCGGTCCACATCCTTTTCCACGATGCGGGCCAAAGCCGCGATGACCGGTCCCTTGATGGTCCTGGAAATCTCGCGCACGGCCTCGAAATCGCCGGGGCTGGAGATGGGGAACCCGGCCTCAAGGACATCCACGTTCAGGCGCGCCAGTTGCTCGGCCACCTTGAGTTTTTCGGCCTTGTTCATGCTGGCGCCGGGGCATTGTTCCCCATCCCTCAGCGTCGTGTCGAAGATGATGACCTTGGATTCCATAGTGCCACCCCTGGATACAGCGCGCGCTGTGGGCACTCAGGCCTTCGCCGGCGCGCTGGCGAACCACGGGGCGAAGAGGGCATAGCCCAAAGCCGTGGCCCCGGGCAGGACCCAGCCCCAAACCCAACCCAACGCCGCCAAAACCGTGCTCAAAAATACGGGAACCAGCCAGGCCCAATGGGTCCGGAACCGCGGATAGCGGAGCTTGGAGAGCTGCAGGACCGAAAAGAGCAGGACCAGGACGGCCAAGGACGGGAAGGGCAGGCCCAAGGCGCAGCCCGAAACCAGGACCATCCCGGAAGCGCCCAGGGGCAGGCCCTCATACCAGGCCCGATTGTTCTGCAGGTCCCCCCGGCAAAGGCGCCAAGCCGCGGTCAGGGCTATGGTCCCGGCCACCAACAGCCCCCATCCGCCCCAGGGCGCCAAGACCAGGGAATAGGCCAAAAGGGCCGTGGCCACGCCCCACACCACCAGCCCCGCAAGGCTGTCGAGTTCCGCGCCCAAAGGGGTGTTCTGGCGCAGGCCCTGGGCCGCGCGTCCGGCCAAGGCGTCGGCCAGGGCCGCCAGGGCCAGAAGGCGCAAGGCCGAGGCGTCCCGGGCGGTCCCGGCCTCCAGGGCCGCCAGAAAGCCCAGACCCAGGCAGCCCAGGCTCAGGGCGTTGGGCACGGCCCGAGCCGTGGCCGCCGCCGGGTTCCCCAGCGGGGCCCCAAACCCCCGGTGGACGCGGCCCGCGGGGGCGGCTGCGCGGCGTTGGGGCACCTCAGGCCTGGGGCTTGCCCCAGTTCTCCGGGCGCAGGGAGCGGACCGCCACCCCGGCCTTCCACATCTCGCTGTCGCCGATGATCTTGAGCTCGGCGTCCAACTTCTCGCGGTAGTCCGGCGCCGAACAGGTGGAGAGCACCCGGGCGGTCTCCTTGCCCTCGGCCACGCTCTTGTAGAGGGCCTCGAACACGGGCTTGGCCGCGGCCTCGAAGCGCGGCGCCCAGTCCAGGGCCCCGCGCTGGGCCGTGGTGGAGCAGGCGGCGAACATGTAGTCCATCCCGCGCTGGCCCACCAGGGGGTAGAGGCTCTGGGTGGCCTCCTCCACGGTCTCGTTGAAGGCCTCGCTGGGGCTGTGGCCGGCGGCGCGCAACACGTCGTACTGGGCCTTCATCAGCCCGGCGATGGCGCCGATGAGCACCCCGCGCTCCCCGGTCAGGTCGCTGTAGACCTCGCGGCGGAAGTCCGTGGGGAAGAGGTAGCCCGAGCCGATGCCGATGCCGCAGGCCAACGCCCGCTCGCGGGCCCGCCCGGTGGCGTCCTGGAACACGGCGAAGCTGGAGTTGATCCCGCTGCCGGCGAGGAAGTTGCTGCGCACGGTGCGGCCCGAACCCTTGGGCGCCACCAGGATCACGTCCACCTCGGGCGGCGGCACGACCCCGGTCTGGTCCTTGAAGACGATGCTGAAGCCGTGGCTGAAGTAAAGCGCCTGGCCCTTGCGCAGTTTCGACTTCACCAGGGGCCACTGCTCCTTCTGCCCGGCGTCGGAGAGCAGGTACTGGACGATGGTGGCCCGGTCGATGGCCTCGGCGATGTCCGGGATGAGGTTCTTGCCCTCGACCCAGCCGTCGCGCACGGCGTCCTGCCAGCCCTTGCCGCCCTTGCGCTGCCCCACGATGACGTTGAAGCCGTTGTCCCTCAGGTTCAGCGACTGGCCGTAGCCCTGGGGCCCGTAGCCCAAGATGGCGATGGTCTCGTCCTTGAGCACGGCGCGGGCCCGCTCCAGGGGGAACTCCTCGCGGGTCACGACCTCCTCGGTGGTGCCTCCGAAATCGATCTTCATCGCCGACTCCTGGTTTTGGGGGGATGCGGGCGCGGAAAAAGCCCGGTCTTCAAAGGGTCTCGGGACCGCGGCTGAGGCCGGCGACGCCGGTGCGCACGAGCTCGAGGATGCCGTGGGGCCGCGCCAACTCGAGGAAGGCCTCGATCTTGTCGTGGGCCCCGGTCACCTCCACGGCGATCGAGGCGGCGCTGACGTCGAGGACCTTGGCCCGGAAGACGCTGGTGATCTCGAAGATCTCCAGGCGGTGGCTTCCCTCCGCCTTGATCTTGACCAGGGCCAGTTCCCGCAGCACGGAGGTCTCGGGCTTCAGGTCCGTGACCTTGACGACCTCGACGAGCTTGGCGAGCTGCTTGACGACCTGCTCGAGCACCTGGTCGTCCCCGCTGACGGCGATGGTGATTCGGGAGAACTCCGGGTCGGTGGTGGTGCCCACCGACAGGCTCTCGATGTTGTAGGCGCGCGAAGAGAACAACCCGCTGACGCGGGCCAATACCCCGGTGTGGTTCTGCACCAGGACCGCGATGGTATGCCGCATGGCCTTAAACCCTCCCGCGCCCTAAAGAAGAAAGCCCACCCCTATCCCCGTGGGGACGGCGGTGGGCCTTCGTAGTGGTGGAGCTGAGCGGAATCGAACCGCTGACCTCCTCAATGCCATTGAGGCGCTCTCCCAACTGAGCTACAGCCCCCCTTGAGGTCTTCGGACGCCAAAGCGGGAGCGAAATCTTAAGGGTCGGCCACCCCAGCGTCAAACCCTTTTTTTGGCCTCAGGGCACCCGGGGCCCCGGCGCGCCCGCCGAGGGCGTCGCCACCGCCTCCGCCATCGGGGCCCCGGCGGCGGAAGCCAGGCGCTTTTCCCCGGCTTCGGCCTCGGCCGCCACCGCGCTTTGGGGGTAGCTCGCCAGGACCGCGGAGTAGGCCCGCCGCGCGTCGGCGGCCTTCCCCTCGGCCTCAAGGCAGCGCGCCACGCCCAGGGCGGCCAGGGCCGAGATGGGATCCCCGGGCTTGGAGTCGTCGAGCGCGAGGTAGAGGGACTGGGCCGCGGGCGCCTTGCCCTGGGCCAGATCGGCGTTGGCCATGCCCAACTTCGCGTTGCGCTCCTCCAGGCTGCCGGGATAGCCGTCGACCAGGGCCTGGTACTTGAGGTAGGCCTGGGCGTAGAGCGCCGGGGCGTCGGTGGGGGAGGCTTCTGAGGCCTGGGCGAAGGTCTCCTGGGCCCGGGCCAGCAGCAGCGAGGCCGCCAGTTCCTTTTGGCGCCGGGCGTTGACCCAGAAGCGCACGCCGAAGGCCAGGGCCGCCACCAAAAGCGCCCCGATGAACACGAATTCGACATGGGCCTGGGCCCATTCCCACAGGGACACCATCTCCTCGCTGAGCTCGTTGCGGTGGAGCACCTGCTTGAGCTCGCGGCGATCGTAGGGGTGGGGCTGGGTCTTCAACGCGCGTCTCCTTTTCCTGGGATCCAGTGCATGAACGACCACCGCACGAAGAGGCCGGGCGCGGCGGCCAGAAGGTTGTTGGAGGTGCCGCCCATGGTGTCGACGCTCAGGAAGAGCACCTCAAGCCCGGCGCTGAGGCCCGGGGCGATGGCGTAGCCCAGCCCCAGGGCGCCCACCAGGGCCAGGCCCAGGCTGCCCTGCTCCTGGGGGGCGTATTCCACGGGGTAGAGCCCGGGATCCGTGACCACATGGCCGGTGACCTGGGCGCCCATCAGCCCCAGGCCCACGCCCACCCAGCCGTTGATCTGGCCGTCCTGGAACAGCGTGAGGTCGGCCTTGAGGGCCAGCCCGCCCAGCTCCAGCGGCGAGGAGGGACCCAACGCGGGCTTGTAGGGCATGATGCCGTAGGCGCCCACCAGGGCCAGGTCCCAGGACTGCGTGACCTGGTAGCGGACGTCGGCCGCGCCCATGCCGCCGGCGTTGTTGGACTGGCCCAGGGAACCCAGGGGCAGGTCCGCGCCCACGCGCCCGGCCACGCTCCAGGTGCCGGGCTGGGAGGTGTCGACCCAGGCGGTGCCGGTGGTACGCGCCGGGGCCGCCTGGGGCTGGTCGGGCGGCACGTAGGCCCCATAGGTGTCGTAGCCCCAGGCCGGGGCGGCCAACAGCAGCATCGCGGCGCAAAGGCGCTTCAAGCGGTACCCCCCTCGTGAGCGAATCCCCAGCCTAAACCCGGGCACGCGCCAGGGTCAAGCCCGGGCGCCGGCCCCCTCAGGCGCCCCGGAACACGAAAAAGACCGCGCCCAGCAGGCAGAGCCCGGCCCAGAGGTAGTCCCACTTCAGCGGCTGGCCCATGTAGAAGACCGCGAAGGGCACGAAGACGGACAGGGTGATGACCTCCTGGACGATCTTCATCTGCCCCAGGGTGAGGGTCCCGTATGCGGCCCGGTTGCCCGGCACCTGCAGGCAGTACTCGAAGAAGGCGATGCCCCAGCTCACCAGGATGGCGATCCACACCGGCTTGTGGTCGAGGTTCTTGAGGTGGGCGTACCAGGCGAAGGTCATGAAGATGTTGCTGCCGCAGAGGAACAGGACGAAGCGC
>DAIDJD010000057.1 GCA_027451505.1 candidate division FCPU426 bacterium | reverse complement strand
GTCAAGCGCACGCTGCCCTGACGCCGGGAGCCCCCATGGCCTCTTCCCGTCCGGCCCGCCCGCGCTGGGGCCTGCGGGCCGCGGCGACGGGCGCGGCCCTGGCCTGCGCCGCCCTGGCCCTGCAACTCGCCGCCTACATCGCCCTGGAGACGCGCCCCCCCGCCCCCCGAACGGGCCAGGTGTTCGACCTGGTCGCGGTCTTCGGCGGCACCGACGACAGGGTCCGGAGCGGCCTCGCGTGGTGCCGCTTAGGGGGCGGCCGGGCCTTCGTGCTGTCGGACGCCGGGCCCGACGAATTGGAGGACTTCTTCAACGCCTACGGGCGCCCGGGCCATGCCCGCGTGATCCCGGAACCTTACGCCCGCACCACGGACGAGAACGCGCGCCTCAGCGGCCGCATCGCGCGGCGGGAAGGGTTCCGCAACGTGCTCCTGGTGACGTCCTGGTACCACATCCCCAGGTCCTACCTTCTGCTGCGACTGGAATTGGCGGGTTCGGGCATACGGGTGGCGACGCTCAGCGCCGAGGCCCCTCCCCGGGGCTTCCTGCGGGAGCGCATCTTCTGGCTGGAATACCTAAAATTCTGGGGCAGCCTGGCGCGCTGGGCCAAAAGCTGCCTGCGCGGCCACGGCCTCTACCCCGGGGAGCGGCCCCTTCCGGTGGACTGAGGCCGGGATGGGCCGGCGGACCCGGCCAAACCTAGGCGCCCCGCGCCCGACGCGCCTCCACGGCCGAATCCGAGATCCGCAGCACCAGCGCCTCCAGGACCTTTTCGGTCCCGTGGCCCAGGCCCAGGTCGCAACGCCACACCCCCTTGGCCTCCTCCACGGCCCCGCTCTCGGTGGGGGTGTGGCCGCAGACCACGGCGCGGTAGGATCCCTTGACCAGCGGGGGCCGGTCCCAAAGCACGCCTTCGGGATCCACGGACCCCTTGCGCGCCTTGGAAAGCCCCGCATGGCAGAACAGCACGCCCCCGGACTCGAAGGTGCGGGGCAGGCCCCTGAGCCAGTCGTAATGGGCCCCACCGGGGCGGATCAGCCCCTCAAAACCCTCGTAGGAGGCCAGGGTCCGCCCGCCCCCATTGAGAAGCCACATGCGCCGCAGCATGGGGTCGTTCTCCGCGCCCAGGAGCATGGATTCGTGGTTGCCCAGGAGCACGGTGACCCTTCCCGGACAGGCGACCTGCAGTTCCATGAGGCGTTCCACGCAGCCCCGCGAGTCCGGACCTCGGTCGACCAAGTCCCCCAACTGCACCAGGCGCGGCCCGCCCTCCCGGGGCCGGCCCTCGGCGTCGACGAAGCCCACGGCCCGCAAGAGGGCCTCCAGGGCGTCCCGGCGTCCGTGCAGGTCCGGGATGACGGCGAATTCTTCGGCGGGTTCGGGCATGGGACGGGCATTATACCCCGCCGGAGGGGCCGACTCCAAGACCGGCCACGGTCCTGACCCCTTCAGAAGCGGGACGCCCACCCGCACGGGCGGTTTGCGTCAGATCTCGTAGTGCAGGCGCAGGCCGTACACGGCCACCGGCCCCCGGAGCCGGTCGTAGCCCGGGTCGACGATGTATTGGAAGTCCGGGGTCAGGGACAGGCCACCCCAAAGGGCGATGTCGTAGTAGGCCTCCAGGATGCCTTCCAGGCCGTAGTCCAGGCTCCCGTCGCCGATGATGAAGTCGTAACCGCCCGCGGCCAGGTACTCGGCGTGGGCCGGGTTGAGCCCGTTGACCGCGGCCGCGACACCGATCCGGTCCTCGGCCCGGCCCCAAAGGCCCCCGTCCAGCACGCCTCCCAGGCTCACCGACCGGTCGATCGCGGTGTAGACAAAGGACTCCTCGTTTCCAGGGCTGTAGCTCACCCTCAGGAACATCCCCGCCTCCGTGCCCAAGGCCTGCTCCAGGTTCACGCCGAAGCCGTACTTTTCGGCCCCCTGCGTCGCCGAGGCCCCCACGGCCATGCCATCGGAGGGCGTGTCCAGGGTCTGGCGGTAGTTCCCCATGTCGGCGTGGTTCCAGTAGCCCAACAGGCGCAGGGCCCCGGCCGAGCCGGCCGAGCCCCAGTTGAGGTCCGCCTCCGCATTCTCGGAGCGGTCGTGGACGATGTCGTCGGAGAGCACCGGGCCGTTGGCCTGGGTGGGCATGAGGACCTCGGCGAAACGCGCCGTCCAAATGGGCCCGTCCCACTCCAGGTAGGCGCCCTGGGTGTAGCCGTAGGTGTCGGCGGCGTAGTCCCAGGCCCCGAAGTCCATGATGGACCAATTGAGGAACTGGGTTCGGGGGTCCTGGCTGTAGGTGTTGGCGTCGAAGAAGTCGGTGAGGGCGAACTTGCCCACCGCGACGCTGACGCGCGAGACGTCCACCCGTCCCGGGAGCTGGTTCTCCCCGTCCGGGACGTCCTCCTGGGGGCCTCCCAGGCCCAGGGTCCAGCGGGCGTAAAGGCGGGCCAAGTCCAGGACCAGGCCCGGCTGCGAGACGCGGTAGACCTCCCCGTTGGGGAAGCCGGCGATGCCCAGGGTCGAGCTGAAGCCGGCGCCCAGGGTGGCCTCGGGGTCGGCGTAGACCTCCAAACCCGGCAGGACGCGGGCGCCCAGGAAGAGGGTGGAGGTGAAGCTTGAGTCGACCTCGGTCTGGTCGCGCAGGCTGTTGAGACCGCTCACCGTCGCGGGAAAGCCGCCATGGGCCTGGGTGACGCTGGTGGACTGCCAGTGCCCCTGCCACAGCCAGCCCGAGGGATTGTCCGCCGGGGGGAAAAGGTCCACGGGGTCGGCGCGGAGGGCGCCGAAGCCCAGGAAAAGGCAGGCGAGCAGAAGGAACAAAGTCCGCGGCATGGGCACGTCCTGGGCGCCCCGGGGGGCGGATGCGCGGACCCGTGCGAAACGGCGGGGTACGGGTGGGCGTGGGCTTAAGGAGGGTGGGCGAGGCCGGGATCGCGGACCAAACCGCGGGCCATGCCCCGTTAGCTAAATACCACGGGGGGACAGGATGGGGCAAGAAAATTTGGGGTGACCATCGGCGCCGGCACGGCCTAAACTTGTCGGGTCTTCCGGCTTTGGTGTCGCTAGAAAATCGACGTTTTCGTGTTGCTAAGGGCGAGTTCAACCCCGCCGCTGGGTGAAGGATCGTGATTCCGCAGGACGTGGTAGCCTTGGAGGTCGCCGCGAGATTCGGAGGCCAGCGTGGTCATTTTTCGGCTTCTAGGCGTGCGAAGATTTTTCCGATTAGCTCAGTTGCCTCGGCCGACCCGGTTAAACCAAAGATGGGTGATTTGATGGCTTTGGTAAGGCCTTCGGTGGTGGCTATTCTCGGCAGGCCGACAAGGCCCCCCGCGCCGATCAAAATGGCTATTAGTTCCTTCGACGGGTCGGTCCCCTATAGTCGGTGAACGGCTGCGCGGTGGACCCTTTACTTTCGGGGCTCGTCATTGCGATGCGGAGGGGCCTATTGACAAAAGGCGGAAAGAGTTTATCATATAATTGAGGCTTGGAGCGCCAGCCGAGGATTGAGGTTCGCCTCATGTGCCGACGACAGCTGGCTCATCCAAGCTTCATTTTTTCAGGCCTTTGTCGGCCTCCAAAACCAAGCGCTGTACTTCGGGAAGTGGTGCCTCAGGGTCGTTTGAGCGTATCCGCGCCAGTAGGCGGCCCCGAATTGCGCCACTCCGAATGGTTTGAGCTTTTTTTTTAGGTAGTCCCGTACTTCGTGCTTGGCCGCTTTTTTCCCCGGAAGAAGTTCTTGGTAAAGGCAGCCTATCAGCAGGTCGCATAGCTGAAGGCATTGGTTCGCGTCCCTGAAGGAATCCGTTTTCTTGATCGAAAGAATCGGTGTCGCGCCGTCTCTTACCCGTCCAACGAAACGTTCTGTAAGATCGGCGACGATGTCATAACCGAATGTAATCTTGAGGTAATCAAGATAAATCTCGGCCGCCCGGACGTTTCCGTTGGAGGTGGGGGTAGAGATTTCAGGCTGAAGAAGCATTTCCACCCATTTCTTGTACGCCCGCGTCTTTTTTAGGGAATCGGCCTCGAATGGTCCGCCGAAATGCTTGCCGTCGAAGGTGGACCAGTCGACCACAACCGCCCGAAAGAAGCAGGAGTGCTTGATGAAAACATCCACCCATTGTTTTCCTAGGGCCGCATCGCGGTTATGGCGGAATTTGGAGAAGTGGACCTCCTGATAGCGTTCCTTGCGTTTGTCCGACTGGTTCAGGTAGCCAACTTCATCCTTGGCGGCGCACAAATCCCGATGGACGGCCCCATGGTCGGGTACGAAGAGCATTCCAATGATCAGCCAACCATCGTCGAAGTGGTGGGTCCCAGATTCATCAACGAAGATCCTGTAAGCCATTTCGTCGCCGATTTAACTTCTGGAGCGTTTCCCGATCCTTCGGGCCTGACGACATGTTACCGCTGAACCAAATAAAAAAGGCAATGTCGCACTTTCGCGCGCCAAAGCCTCCGGAAGAATGATAGCCCTTTCGGATTTGCTGTCAAGAAACCTTCAGGGCCGCTTCCGCCCCGCTAGGTTTTGGAACCCGGCCTCCACTCCCACATAACCATGTCAAACTGGTCCGCCACCACGACTTGTTCGGGATGGTCGGCATAACCCCCGACGTTTGCGGCCCGGGTTCGGAATGCCGCGGTCCTGGCCGCGCTCCTGGTCACGATGAAGACTTGGTGGTAGGGCTAATGGACCCGCAGGCGGGTCAGGATGGCCGCCACCCGTGGACCCGCGGGCTCGAATATAAGCCTTTCGACCGGCCGCCCCCGGGGAGTGCCCCCTGCGTCCTCGTCTACCGCGCCACCGCGCACTTCTCCCAGGCGATTTCCTGATCCCCGGAGGGGTCGCGCGCGCGGATTCGGACCAGGTAGACCCCCGAGGCCACGGCCCGGCCCGAACCGTTGTCCTCGTCCCACATGCGCTGGTGGGTCCCCTCGGGTTCCCATTGGGGATCCCCGCCCCAGGTGCGCACCAGCTCCCCGGAGACGTCGTAGACCTCCAGGTCCACCCAGGCCGCGGTGTTGATGGTGTAGGGCAGCCAGACCCCGTCCGGGCCTGCCGGATCGGGGTTGGGGTAGTGGGGCGTCAGCAGCAAAGGCGGCGCGGTGGGGGTGACGACCGGGGTCACGGTGAACGTCGGCGAGATGGTGGCGGTGGGGGTGATGGTGCCCGTCGGGGAGGGGGTGGCCGTGGGGCTGGCCGTGG
>DAIDJD010000056.1 GCA_027451505.1 candidate division FCPU426 bacterium | reverse complement strand
CAGGATACTCTCGGATTAAATATTTTCAATAATAATCTGATTATTTTAATAAGATATCTTTAAAGATACGCCGAAGATTTTGCCGGCCTCCGAACCACCCGAAACGCGCCGGGGCCGCCCCGAAGGGCGGCCCCGGCCTTTATCCCCCGAACACCTTCCCTTCAGGTGCGGCTAACGCCGCACGAGGGTGGCCCCGTTGACGAAGGCCTTGGAACCCAGGGCCAGCAGCAGCTTCGTCTTGGTCATGGCCACCATGCTCTCGGCCGTGACGCTGTCCTTCAGCGCCTGCTGCAGGTCGGCCAGGGGGCCCAGGAAGTGCAGGTAGCGGTAGCGCGCGATGGTGACGGCCTTGGCCGCGCGCCTTTCCTCGGGCATCAGGAGCGCCAAGTCCGCGCGGGCCTCGCCGATCTCCTCGTCCTGGCGGGCGTCGAAGTCGTCGAGCTCCAACTGGGCCTCGGCCCTCAGGGCGTCGCGGGCCTCCTGCTCCCGCTCCGCGGCCCGCGTATCGGCCACGATTCGGAAGCCCTCGAACAGCGGCATGGTGACCCCCGCGAAGGCCGTGTAGTCCTGGCCCTGCTGGAGGTCCTGCCCGTTGAGCCAACCGGCGGCGCCTCCGAGCTCGACCTTGGGGAGGTTCTCGGCGGAATACTGCTCGGCGACCTCATGGGCGGCCTTGGCTTCGTCCGCGGCCTGGAGCACCAAGGGGCTTTCCCCGCCGCCGCTGAGCGCATCGGTCAGGGTGGACTCGCTGAGGCCCCAGGGCCCCGGGCAGCGGTACCCCAGCGAACGTCCGCCGGTGAGCAGCCCCAGCCTCTGCATGGCCAGGAGGTACTCGTGCCGGTAGTCCTCGCTGCGGATCACCGCGTCGTCGTACTGGTCCTGGATGAGCATCAGCTCGTCCTCGTTGTACTGGCCGTTGCGCACGAAGGTCGCCACGGTCCCCCGCACGCCGCTCAACGCGCGGACCAGGTCGGACCAGGCCCGCTGCTGGCCACGGTACAGCACCGCGAGGAGGTAGACCCTGAGGCCGTCCACGGCCACCCGATCGCGTTGGACGCGCTCGGCCTCGAAGCTGGCGTGCGCCCTCAGCGAAGCCGCCGAAGCCGCGTGCCACACCGTCGCGTCCACCAGGTCCCAGGTGCCGAAGGCGTCCGCCTCGGGCCCGCTCCGGTACGGGGAGCCGATCATGCCGCTGATCCCATCCATCCCCGTGGAATACTGCGGCATCCCGAAGCTGTCCTTCGCGTCCACGCCGATGAGCGGGTAGTAGCCGGACTCGGCCGCCCGCAGGGCCTCCTGGGCCCCGTACTTCCGGGCCACGGCCGCCTTCACCAGGGGGCTGTAGTCCTCGACCATCGCCAGGGCCTCGGGCAGCGGCAATTTCGGGCCCTTGTCGTCGGTCTCCGCCGACGCCGGCCCGGAGGCCGCCACCGCGGCCAGGGCCAACCCCAACGCCGCGATCGCCTTCATGGAAGGGAGTCTCATCGCGCCTCCTTTTCGAAATGCTTGCTGGACGGGTCGATCGGGTCCAGCGACGCGGTGTGGATGGGCTTGCCGTGGAAGGCCATTGCGTAGACCACCGGCATCAGCAGCAGGGTCGTGATCGTGGACCCGGCCAGACCCCCGATGACGGCCCGCGCCAGCGGCGCGGTCTGTTTGCCGCTTTCACTGAGGCCCAACGCCATCGGGATCATGCCCACGATCATGGCGATGGCCGTCATGAGGATGGGCCTCAGCCGGCTCTGGGCGCCGTGCACCGCGGCAGGCCAGGACTCGTTGCCGCTGCGCCGCGCCTGGTCGGCGAAGGTGATCAACAGCACGGCGTTGGCCACCGACACGCCGATGGACATGATCGTCCCCATGAACGACTCGAT